>CANQWJ010000066.1 GCA_947627525.1 uncultured Bacilli bacterium | reverse complement strand
CATCATAAGAGAAGTAGAAGAGTTAGTTAAAGATGGTTATAAAGAAGTTACTCTTCTTGGACAAAATGTCAATGCTTATGGTAAAGACTTTGATTATCAATATACGATGGAAAATCTTTTAGAAGATGTTAGTCATACTGGAATTCCCCGCATTTTCTTCATGACTAGTCATCCTTGGGACTTTACTGATGGCATGATTGATGTCATCGCTAAGAATAAAAATATTATGCCTTATGTTCATTTACCTGTTCAATCTGGTTCTAGTCGTATTTTAAAATTGATGGGACGTCGTTATACGAAAGAGAGTTATCTTGAGTTATTTGATAAAATTAGAGAAAGAATTCCTAATGTTTCGCTTTCTACTGATATCATTGTTGGTTTTCCTGGTGAAGAAGAAGAAGATTTTCTTGAAACATTAGATTTAGTTGAACATTGTAAATATGATAATGCTTATACTTTTATCTATTCACCACGCGAAAAGACACCAGCTGCAAAATTAGATAATCAAGTACCAGAAGATGTTAAAGAAGAACGTCTTCAAAGATTAAATAAAGTTGTCAATAAATACTTTTTACAACAAAATAAAAAATTAGTTGGTCAAGTTTTATCGGTTTTAGTAGAAGGTACAAGTACTAAGAAGAATGAACTATTTGGATATACCGAGACAAAGAAATTAATAAATTTCAAAGGTGATGAATCTTTGATTGGTAAAATAATTAATGTAGAAGTAGTAGACGCTAAAACGTGGAGTTTAGATGGAAAAGTCGTTGAATGAAAAAGTTTTAACTAAAGTAGATGATATCGTCTCTTATATTCAAAATTCTTCTAATTACCAAAAGTTTAAACAAATAGAAAAAAAGATGCAGAAAAATGAAGAGATTGTTCAAAAAATTGAGAGGATTAAATCCCTTCAAAAACAAATGGTCAAACTGGAAGTAGAAAAGAAAGACATTTCGAAATTACAAGAAGAAGTTGATGAAATACTTCGCGAATTAAATGCCATTCCTATCTATCAAGAATATAATTATCTTTTAGAAGATCTAAATAATACTTTTCAAGAGATAAAGACCATTATTGAGAATTATATTAATGATAAATTAGCTTAAAAGTTCTAGATTTTAGAACTTTTTTGTTTTTTTTTATTATGATTTTAACTTATTTCTTATCTTTTGCATAAACTAGAATGGGAGGAATTATATGGCAAATTTTAGAGAAATAGTTACTAAGGCTGTCATTGGTAAAGGAAAGAAAACTTTTACAACTACTAATAGTATTACACCTGATGTTAAACCAACTACTATTCTAGGATGTTGGGTAATTAATCATAACTTTAAAGGAACAAAAGATGGTGACAAAATAAAGATTGATGGTAGTTATGATATAAATGTTTGGTATTCATATGATGACAATACAAAAACGGATGTTATTAGAACGACTAATAATTATCAAGAGCTTGTTCAATTGACACGCAAAGAAGAACTTGATAGTGAAGAAGAAATCGTTGTTAGAAGTTTAAAACAACCAACTGTTGTTCAAGCTGATATTAATGATGGAACAATTGTCTATACAATTGAAAAAGAATTAGGTGTCGAGATAGTTGGTAATACCAAAGTTAAAATAGCGGTTGATGAAGAAGAGGAAGAATGGGATTCATTAGATGATGGAAAATTAGATGAAGAAACAGATAAAGCAATTGATGAAGAAGTCGAAGAGAATTTCTTAGAAGAAAAGTCTTAGGGCTTTTTTCTTTTGTTTTTTAAAAATATATGTTATAATATATGTATTTTTGGAGGTTATTAATATGAAAAATTTGAAAGTTAGAAGAAAATTAGCGGGTTTATTGGCAGCTGGAACTATTTTTACTGTTTCTAGTTCAACGTTGACAGGGTGTGATGCCACTGTTGGTGATACTGATATTGAAAGTCAATATGATGTTATTGATAGTCAAGGAGAAGATGTAAAAATATTGCCCCAAGTTTTAGATGTTCCCGGGGAGGACTTTAAATTAGTTGTAGAGTATTCTCTTGATGAGAATTCAGCTAGAAAGTGGACGATTACCGATAATAAAAAACTTTATACTAAAGTCTATACCCAAGGCTTACCAAAAGATGTCAAAGTTTATATTGATAATGTTCATACCGATACGAGTATTGTTGCTAGTGATGATTATATGGATGGTATTTTACAGGATAGTATGGATGATAGAATTCATAATAGTTTGATGTTAGGTTTTCCTATTTCTGATGATGTATGTTATTATGCTGTAAATGAAATAGAAGGTCAAAATGATTCGTTTATTTCAGGAAGTTACTATGGTTTTTATGGTCATTCTAGTGGTCATGTTGAAGAAAGAAGATATGTTGAAGAAGATTATTTAAAATGTGGTGTTTATGCTAATGAGATTTCATCAGCTTATGGTTTATTAATTCAAGTAGGTGATGAAGAACCATATGGCGTTGATGTTTCTAGTGATATTGTTGTTCTTGCTAATAATACTGTTGTAAAAAATTATGAAAGTGGTAGAAAAGAAATAAAGACATATGATCGTAATGGATATTATAAAGTTGAGACAATAGAACCAGAAAAAACTAAATCTAAAAAATAAAAAAAGAGGTGTTAACAAAAAAAGGTTGACACTTCTTTCTTTTTGACATATAATCTATAATGAATTATGAAATGGAGGAAGAAATATGGCAGTTAAAATTAGATTGACAAGAATGGGTGCTAAAAAGAAACCTGTATATCGTATTGTTGCAAGTGACTCTAGACGTCCAAGAGATGGACAATACATTGAATTAGTTGGAACTTATAATCCTTTAACTACTCCTGCTACTGTAAATATTCAAGAAGAAGTAGCAATGAAATGGTTAAAGAATGGTGCTGAACCAACTGATACTGTTAGAAATCTATTTAGTGAAGCTGGAATTATGAAAAAGTTTGCTGAATCAAAGGCAACTAAGGTCAAAAAAGAAGCAAAATCTAAAAAAGAAGTTGCTCCTAAAAAAGCTCCAGCTAAGAAAACAACTACTAAAAAAGCAACTAAAAAGGAAGCTGAATAATTATGGATTTAGTGGCTTTAACAGAGGAGATTGTTAAATCTCTTGTCATGAACAAAGAATCTGTTAGCGTTAAGGAATTTCCTACTGATGATGAAAGTGAAATATTAATTCAAGTTATGATTGATAGTGAAGATATGGGACGTGTCATTGGTAAGAATGGAAGATGCGCTAATGCAATTAGAACTTTGGTTCAAGCAAGTAGTTATTTAAAAGATAATAAAAGAGTAAAAATCAATATTGATAGTTTTTAAGACCAAATGGTCTTTTTTTTGACAAAAAAGCATTTTTTTGATATAATTGTGCGCATTAAAAGGGTGATATTATGATTAAAGTATTTGATCAATTAGATGAAGTAAAAATTGTCAATACCGGTAATAAATATGGAATAATGTCCGAATCAAGTAGATTTTATCCCCGAACTAGTAGCAAAGAAAAAAGAGCACTAGACTTAATGCGAAGAAAAGAACTACTAGCGTACAATCGGGGCTTTAATCCGGAAAAAATGTTTCTTGCGCTTGGACAAACGGGAAGAAATGATTATCATATCATAACAAAAGATAATGCAAATGGCTCAGGATGTAATTTTAAAGAAACTATTCTAATTTTGACTAGAGAAATAGAAGGGGTATTAATTGGTTCTACTACTGCTGATAATCCCGTTGTTGTAATTGAAGATAGTAAGAGTGGAGTAACAGCAATGGCCAGGTGTGATGGTTGGGCAATTAATCGGGCTTTACCGATGGCAATTGTTAGCGTCTTAAATGAAGAGTTTCAAACAACTCCTAAAGATATTAAAGTTTATATTGGAGCTTGTGTCGGTAAGAATTTTAAATATTACAATTGGCCTGAATTTGCTAGACGTGAAGAACTTTGGAAGAATAGTGTTAAACTAGCCAATTCTAATGATTTAACAAAATATTATTATGTCGACTTTCATCGTGCGATAACGGATCAGTTGACGTCAGTTGGTGTTCTAAGAGAAAGAATTATTTGGAATACAGATAATACCTTAAAAAATGATGCTTATTTTACTGATTTAGGGTCTAAAATGAAGCGTGGTCGTAATTTAGTAGGTGCTTATTATGAAGATAAACAATTAATAAAATATAGGAATTGATAAAATTAAATAAATCAATTCTTTTTTATTGTTGTAACTATAAAAATATATTATAATATTTAGTATAGGTGATGAGATGAAAGAAAATGAAGTTCCTAATCACGTTGCTATCATCATGGATGGTAATCGTCGATGGGCCAAAGAAAGAGGAAAGAATCCTAGTCTTGGTCATTTAGAAGGAAGTAAAACATTAGAAAAAACAGGAATGCACATTTTTAAAACAGGAGTTAAAGTACTAAGTGTTTTTGCCTTTTCAACAGAGAACTTTAAAAGAAGTGAAGAAGAAGTTACGTATTTGATGGATTTATTGATAAAGAGCTTTAAGTCAACTTATCAAAAATTTGTTGATAATGGCATAAAAGTTGTCGTATCAGGTAGTCGTGATAATCTTCGTTCGGATGTTATCAAAACAATTGATGACATTGAAGAAAAAACAAAGAATGGTAAAAATGGTATTTTAAATGTCTGTCTTAACTATGGAGGCCAAAGAGAAATAGAAGATGCTTGTAAAAAAATAGCAATGGACTATAAAGAAGGTAAAGTTGATTTAGATAAAATAGATTTTAATCATTATCTCTATAATGATTTACCACCAATTGACTTTTTGATTAGAACGAGCGGGGAAGAGCGCATTAGTAATTTTATGCTTTATCAGTTAGCATACAGTGAATTATATTTTACTAATGTTTATTTTCCCGATTTTACAGAAAAAGAATATGATTTAGCTATTTCAGAATATAATAAAAGAAAGAGAAGGTTTGGAGGTTAGTTATGAAAAGTAGAATAATTAGTGCTTTTGTGATGTTACTCATATTTTTACCATTATTAATTATTGGTAAATTACCATTTTCTTTGTTAATTCTTTTAATATCTTTATTAGGATTACATGAAATATTTAAAGTGCGTAGAAAAAGTAAAGAGCTACCATTTATAATGGAATTATTTGCTTATGTCTTAGTGGGCTTCTTAACTCTTAATAATTATACGTCGACGTACTTAATTTGTGAGGTTGACTATAGGTTAGTAGCTTTTATGATCTTTTTATTTCTTTTACCAATTATCTTTGTCAATGATGACAAAAGTTATAATGTTGAAGATGCTTTGTTCTTAGTTGGAGCGACGGTCTTCATTGGCCTTACGATGAATTTGTTAATATTAATTAGAAACTATAGTTTACTATATATTATTTATATTTTTATTATTACTTGTGTTACCGATACTTTTGCTTTTATAACAGGAAATCTTATTGGTAAACATAAATGTTCTCCTAAGATATCTCCTAAAAAGACTTGGGAGGGTGCTATTGGTGGTTCCATTTTTGGAACATTGTGTGGAAGTGTTTTCTTCTATACAGTAGTTGAGACGAATGCGAGTGTCTTAGTTGTAACATTTGTAACACTTTGTCTTACAATTATTGGACAATTAGGTGATTTGGTATTTTCAGCTATTAAAAGACATTATGGCATTAAAGACTTCTCTAATTTATTTCCAGGACATGGTGGTATTTTAGATCGTCTTGATAGTGCTGTATTTGTCGTATTAGGATTCTTATTGTTTTTGGTGATATTATGATGAATGGATTAATTACATTATTATTATTTATATTAATATTAGGAGTTATAATTTTAGTTCACGAATTTGGACATTTTATCTTTTCGAAAAAGTTTGGTGTTTATGTTCATGAATTTGCGATTGGAATGGGTCCTAAAATTTTTAGTCGCAAGAAGAAAGAAACAGAATATTCAATAAGAGCTGTACCAATTGGTGGCTTTTGTTCTTTAGCTGGTGAAGATGGTGAAGAGACTGATGATAAAGGAAAAAAGATTCCTAAAAATAGAAAATTATTCGCTAAACCCATTTGGCAAAGATTTTTGATTCTTTTCTTTGGAGCTGGTAATAACTTTATTTTGGCTTATATTCTTTTGTTTTTGGCAGCATTAATTCATGGTGCGCCAACAATGGATCCCGTTATTAGTGGTGTTACAGAAAATTATCCCGTTGCGGAAGCTGGTATTACAGAAGGATCAAAGATATTAGAAGTAAATGGTCATGAGACAAAGACAATTGATGATGTTCAATTATATATAACATTAAATAAAGAAGGAACACCACTTGATTTAAAGATTGAAAGTACTATTGACGATGACACTACCCAAATAAAGAAATATACAATTGAACCAATTAAAGTTAAAGAAAAAGTTGAAGATGAAGAAGTTGAAGTTTATCGTTATGGTCTTGAATTTAAAACTGAGAAAATTGAAAAGGGATTTTTACCAGCATTAAGATATAGTTTTCAAAAAGCTGGAGCAATTTTTCGTCAAATGTTTGTCGTTCTTGGTAACTTATTTACCGGTGGCGTAAGCATTAATAGTTTGAGTGGACCAGTTGGAATATACTCTTATGTTGGGGAAGGTAAAGAACAAGTATATGTTAATTTATTACTTTTGACAGCTCTTTTGAGTATCAATGTTGGTGTTTTAAATTTAATTCCTTTCCCTGCTTTTGATGGAGGACGTATCTTCTTACTTCTAATTGAAAAGGTGCGTGGAAAACCAGTAAAGGCTGAAACAGAGAATCTCATCAATACCATTGGTTTTATTCTCATAATGTTACTTGCTATTTATGTTACTGGGCATGATATCTTTACATTGTTATTTAAATAAGAGAGTATTCTCTCTTTTTTTCTTGCT
>CANQWJ010000065.1 GCA_947627525.1 uncultured Bacilli bacterium | reverse complement strand
GACCTGCTAATACGACATATGGAGAAAATACTTCAGTTGTCGGAATGACCAAAGTTGCTTCCGTTTGGGTTATCGCCCTTGCCGCTATCTTTGCCATCATCATCGGTTTCTTAGGCAAGTTTACGGCTCTAGTCTCAACTATACCTAATCCTGTTTTAGGAGGTGTATCATTACTTCTTTATGGATTTATTGCGGTTAATGGACTAAAAGTTTTAATTAAGAATCAAATTGATTTTGAGAAACCTAAAAATATAATTGTTGCTTCAACTATGCTAGTTTTAGGTTTAGGTGGTGCGACTATTGCTATTGTTAGTGGTGATTTATCAGTAACTATTTCTGGAATGAGTCTTGCGGCTGTAATTGGAATCTTATTGAATCTCATTCTACCTGATGAAAAAGAACCAATCAAAACTAAAACCAAAAGAGCTAAATAAAAACTTTATTATGGGAAAAGAAGACTACTTCTTTTTTCTTTTATTTTGGAATAATATATCTTGGTGAAGAATTTGAAAAATATAAAAGTAATAAAGAGTTATTCTAATAATAATATTTCTCTTGATAAATTGATAAAAGACTATTTAAAGGATAAAAAGAAATGAAAATTGCTCTTTATATTCGTCTATCTAAAGAAGATAGAGATAGTGATATAAGTAAAAGTATTATAAGTCAAGAAATGTATTTAAAAAATTATATTAAAAGATTTAATTATGATAGTGTTTGTGAATATATAGATGATGGATATAGTGGTACTAATTTTAATAGACCTAATTTTTTAAGAATGATTGATGATATTAAAAACCAAAAAATAGATACAGTGATAACTAAAGACTCTTCAAGATTAGGTCGTAATATCAGTTGGGTTACTTTTTATATTGAAGAGTTTTTTCCCAGTTATCAAGTGCGATATATTGCTGTCGATGACAATTATGATTCCAAAAATAGTTCTATTGATTCAGAAATGCTAACTTTTAAATCTTTTTTTAATGATTATTATTGTAAAGATATATCAAGAAAAATTAAGTCTAGTTTGCGCATTAAAAAGATTGAAGGGAAGTTTACAGGGTGGAAAGCACCATATGGATATCAAAGAAAGAAAAGCGATTATCACCAATTAGAAATTGATTATGAAGTGATGCCAGTCGTTCAAAGAATTTTTAAACTTGCTAAAGAAGATAATACTCCTAGTGGTATTGCTAGAATATTAAATAGTGAAAACATTCCTTCACCTTCTGTATACGCTAAAATAAAATATAGTAAGTGGAGTTCCAAAACGATAAAAGATATTCTAGAAAATCCTACTTATATTGGTAATGTTACCCAGGGCAAAAGAAAAAAGATTAATCATAAAGTTAAAAGAAGTATTACTCTTCCTAAAGAAGAATGGATCATAAAAGAAAATACTCATCCGGCTATAATTGATAAAGATGCTTTTCTTGAAGTCCAACAAAAACTCCAAAGATGCCATAATATTAAAAATAATAAAACTGTTACCAAAGAATTTATCAATATTATGTACTGTTATGAATGTAAGGCTAAGATTGGTCTTAATTATAAGAAAAGCCAAGCCTACTGTGTATGTAATAACTATAAAAAGAACTACAAGAATAAAACTTGTACACCACATACTATAAATTATTACAAATTAAAAGAGCTGATATTGTTAGAGCTACAAGAAGATATTAAAAGGACTTTGACAAGTAAAAAGGATGTGCATATTAGAAAACTATTAGAAAATAAAAAACAAGCTGAAGAAGAAATAGAAGAACTAGAAGAGTCTTTTCTTGATAACTATATTTCCTATAAAAGTGGTCAAATTAGTAAAGATAATTATTTTATCAATGAAGAGAAATTAAAAAAGAAAAGAGAACACCTACAAAAAGAAATAACTTATACCATCTCTTCTATAAAAGATTTTATTCATCTTCAAAAAGAAGAGAAAACTTTATTAAACGATTACAATTTCTATTTATTTATAATTGATAAGATATATTTAAAAGAATCAGGGGAAGTAATCATATTATTGAATTATAGTTATCACTAAAATAGTCAGCACCTTCTCGTCCACCGATGATATATTTTCCTTTTAAATCTTTAAGAGTAAAATTATCATTTTTTTCACGACTGACAATGAAACTACCATCTTTTTGGGTTAATTGGGCAAATGTTTTTAAGTAGTCTTCTTCGCCTTCATTATAGATGTAGATAGTTGCTTCACTACCACAGAAACCAATATCAACATCTCCTGATAAGACTGAAGCTGTTACTTTGTCAGCACCACTTGCTAAAATTAGATCAATTTTAAGTCCTTCTTCTTCGAAGTAGCCATTCGCAATTGCGGCATATTGAGGAGCATAAAAAATACTGTGAGCAACTTCAGCTACCCTAACTGTTTTAAGATTATCATTGTCTTTCTTTTTACGATTAAAATTAAGAATAACAGCACATAAAATAACAAATATTAATAAAATCATTATAATATTGATAACTATTTTTTTCATAATTACCTCCTTAAATAATTACAGTGTATTATACGCTAAAATATATATTTGTGTGAAAAGGTATTAAAAAAAAGAAAATTATATAGTATAATTATTTTATGAAAATAAAGGGATGGTTGGAAGTAGGTGCTATATGGAAAAAGAAATACAAAAGCCTAAGAAAAAGAAGAAAATAGATATTGATAGTACAATGAAAACGCAACTTGATATAAAAGGAAGAATGCTCATTAATGGTATTATTATTGTCGTTTTATTTGTCGGTTCTATTTTTATGTATTTGATTGCTAGTAATATAAGAGTTGAAAATAGAAGTTCTATAATTAGTTATGGTGAAAAGAGTTCTATTTCTTATGATGTTAATATTAAACCAGATAGTTTTTATCCAACAACTGTTCTTGGTATGAATCAACAGTATCCTGCTAATGCCATTGATAAAATTAAAGTTAATTATAAATATACTTTTAATACTAGTGAAAAAGGTAACTATCGTTATCGTTATTTCGCGACTGCTACTGTTATTGCTAATAATCGTGATGCTGTTAATGGGGAAAATCCTCTTTTGTTAAATAGATCTTTTCAATTAGAGAATCCGACAACGGGAGTCCAAAATGAAAATGATAAGTATGAAGTTGAAAAAGAATATTTAATTGACTATGCTACTTATAATAACTTTGTTAATAAATATAAAAATAATTATGGTTTAACGATAAATGCTACTTTAAAAATTACTTTTTATGTTGAAGTAATTGATGAATATAAAGATGCGGTCATAAATAGAACGCGTAATATGGATGTTAATATTCCACTTGCTAGTAATCCTATTTTTATAACGATAACTAATCCCCAAGACATTAGTGAAACTATTTATGATGAAGATAGTTCAACCATTAGTAGTACTATTTTAATTGTTTTCGCAACGATTATGTTGATTGCTGGGGTTCTACTTCTCTTCCAAGAAGTTCACAAAGTTGTAAAGAGTGAAAAAGCACAATCTAAGTTTATTAGTTACATAAATAAAATAATAAGTGCTAATAGTGAAGTGATCATTAAAGTTAAAAATAAAATTAATCTTCAAGGTCATAACATTATTGAAGTAGAATCAATTGAACAATTATTAGATGCTCAAAATGAATTACACATTCCAATTGCTTATTTTGAGGTTAAAAGAAATCGTGAAGGACATTTCGTCATCGTTAATGGTAAAGAAGCTTGGCGTTATATATATAAAGTTGAGGGAGATAAATAATCTTTCTCTTTTTATTTAATTTAATTGAAGAATAAGGTATAATTAAAGAGGAAAGGTAGGTTAGAAGTATGAACCTAGATGAACTCAACAAAGAACAAAAAGAGGCTGTACTTACAACCGAAGGACCAATTCTTGTTCTAGCCGGAGCAGGAAGTGGTAAAACTAAAGTTTTAACAACGAAGATTGCTTATTTAATCGAAGAAAAAGGAATAAATCCTTATAATATATTAGCTATTACTTTTACTAATAAAGCTGCCCAAGAAATGCAAAACAGATTATATAAATTAGTTGGTGATAAAGCAAGAGGAAGTCAGGTATCAACATTTCATTCTTTTGGTCTTAAAATTTTACGTGAGAATTGTGATAAATTAGGGTATAGTTCTAATTTTATCATTATGGATAGTGATGATTCTCTAACTGTTGTAAAAAGAATATTAAAAGAATTAAATCTTGATTCTAAAATATATAATCCTAATGCTATTAGGAATAAAATAAGTAGTTCCAAGAATGAACTCGTTAGTCCGGAAGCTTATGCTAAGTTTGCCATTGGGGACTTTGAAAAAGTTGTATTAAGAGTCTATGAAAAGTATGAAAAGACTTTAAAGCGTAATAATTCAATTGATTTTGATGATCTATTGATACTACCAATTAAACTATTTAAAGAACATCCATATACCTTAGAGAAGTATCAAGAGCGTTTTAAATATATTTTAATTGATGAGTATCAAGACACTAATGAAGCCCAATACATTCTTACTAAAATGATAAGTGCTAAATATAAAAATATTTGTTGTGTTGGTGATAATGATCAATCAATTTATAGTTTTAGAGGAGCAAATTATCGTAATATTTTAAACTTTGAAAAAGATTATGCTAATGCTAAAGTAATAAAACTAGAACAAAATTATCGTTCAACTTCAACTATTTTGGAGGCCGCTAATTGTGTTATTCGTAATAATACGGAAAGAAAAGATAAGAATTTATGGTCAACTAAGGGTGAAGGTGAAAAGATTAATTATTTCCGTGCTTTTAATGAAAAAGATGAGGCTTTTTATGTCATTCGTGAAATAAAGAATTTAATAAATCGTGGTATTGAGTATGAAAACATTGCGGTTATTTATCGTACTAATGCCCAATCGCATGTTTTAGAAGAAGAATTTTTAAAAGAGAATATACCTTATCGTATTGTTGGGGGAACAGGTTTCTATAGTCGTAAAGAAATTAAAGACTTATTGGCTTATTTAAGACTCATTCACAATGAAAAAGATAATGTCAGTCTAATGCGTGTCATCAATGTTCCTAAGCGTGGTATTGGCTTAAAGACCATTAGTAATTTAAGTGAAAAAGCTGATTCTTTAGATACTAGCATTTATGAAGTTATTACATCAGGTAAAGAATTTGCTTTTAAAGAAATGATTGAAGATTTAAAAAGAATTTCTCAAGATTTAACGCTTACAGAACTAGTTGATAAAATTTTAGATGTGACAGGAATTCGTCAAGAATATGAACAAGAAAAGACTTTAGAAGCTGATATAAGACTAGAGAACTTGGAAGAGTTTAAATCAATTACTAAGAGTTTTGAGGAACGCGAAGGTAATGTTTCTTTGGAAGACTTCTTATTAGAAATAAGTCTTTTAACAGATGTTCAAGATTATCGTGATGATCCTAATCGTGTCAGTCTCATGACGGTTCATTCAGTTAAGGGTTTAGAGTTTGACTATGTCTTTGTAGTGGGGCTTGAAGAAGGTATTTTTCCACACATCAATTCTTTAATGGATAATAGTGAGTTAGAAGAAGAGCGAAGATTATGTTATGTAGCGATTACGCGTGCTAAAGAACAATTGTATTTAGTAAATAGTCGCATGCGTACCCTTTTTGGTAAAGAACAATCTAATCCTGCTAGTCGTTTCATTAGTGAGATTGATTCTAATTTATTAAACAAATCATTTAAAGAACAAGAACAACAACCAGTTGAAAAGATAGATAAAGAAGAAATGATGCATAAAGAAGAGATTGATTATCAAGTAGGTGATTTTGTTTATCATGATACTTTTGGCCAAGGAAAAGTCTTAGAATTAAATGATAAACTTATTACTATTGCTTTTAAACATCCATATGGAATAAGAAAACTTATGAAGAATCATAAGAGTTTAAATAAAGTATAGTTTGTGAGGTGTAAATATGAATGATGATTTAACTTTGTTAATTATGGCTGCTGGTATGGGGTCAAGATTTGGTGGTCTAAAACAGATAGAACCAGTTGGTCCAAATGGCGAATTCATTATTGATTATTCAATCTATGACGCTATTAAAGCAGGATTTAAAAAAGTTGTTTTCATTATTAAAGAAGAGAACTATGACACATTTAAAGAAACAATTGGTAAAAGAGTTGAAAAACAAAATATTGCAGTTGATTATGTTTTTCAAAGGGTTACAGATATTCCCGAACCATATAGTAACTTAAGAAATCGTCAAAAGCCTTGGGGAACAGCACATGCTATTCTAGCGGCTAAAGATGTCATTAAAGGTAACTTTGCCGTCATAAATGCGGATGATTTTTATGGAAGAGACGCCTATATGACGATTGCTAAATATTTAAAAGATATTGAACCAAGACCAAAATTATCTTTCGCTATGGTCGGTTATGAAATAAGTAAAACTTTGACAGAAAATGGTTCTGTCAAGCGTGGTGTCTGTGAAGAAAGAAATGGTTATTTAACAAAAATAATTGAAAGTAAAGTTGAAAGAGTTAATGGTCAAGTTACAGTAAGTCCTTTAGACAATAGTCCATCTTTTATCGTTCCTGATAATTATCTTGTTTCTATGAATCTTTTTGGTTTTACGAAAGACTTATTTCCTATCCTAGAAGAGAAGTTAGTTACATTTTTAGAAAAGAATAAACAAGATTATCAAAATTGTGAATATTTAATACCAGAAGTATTATTTGAAGCAATTGAAGAAGAGCGTGTAGAAGTAAAAGTTTTGCCAACGACAGCCCGTTGGTATGGCGTTACTTATCGTGAAGATAAAGATAGTGTTGTTAAAGCTATCGAAGATATGATTAAAAATGGTGAATATCCTTCTAATCTATGGGATTAATATAATTTTATAAAGATATTTTGATATAATAATAGATAGGGTGGTTAAAAATGGTAGAAAAACGATATGAAGAATTAATTGCGATTATAAATGAAGCTGATTACAATTATCATA
>CANQWJ010000064.1 GCA_947627525.1 uncultured Bacilli bacterium | reverse complement strand
CTCATTTATACAAAAATAATTAAAAAATTTATTAAATTTAAAAATAAATAATTTTTATATGTTATACTTCTATTAGAGGTAATGCTATGAAAAGAATACTTTATTTTTTTAAAAAAAAGAATTTATTTTTTTATTTAGTTCTTTTCTTTTTGTTTTTATATAACTTTGCTATTTTAAAGAGTTTTGCGGGGGATAATTACTTTAATTATGGCTTTGCTTATAACATTGTCAATGGTCTAATACCATATCGTGATTTTAATATGGTTTTATTTCCTTTTGCTCCTTTTTTAAATGCCCTTATTTTAAAGTTGTTTGGTAGTAAAATGATTATTTATTTTCTTTTTAATAGTCTCATTTATGTCTTAATTGTATATATTGCTGATAAATTGTCTAAAGGTGTTAATACCCTAATTATTTTTATGTTATTCATTTGTGGAATAGGTGGTTATAATGCCTTATCAATTTTATTAGTTTTATTATTAATATATCTAGAAAAAGAAAAAAAGAGTGATTATTTGATTGGTATAATTACAGGTATTTCGATTATGACTAATCAAAAATTAATTCTTTTATTCCTTCCTGTTTTTTACAGAAAGAATTTAGAAAGTATCTTTAAAAGACTAATTGGTATAATCGTTCCTTTTCAAATGCTTTCTATTTATTTGTATAATACTAATTCTTTAACTTATTTTATTGACTATACAATTTTAGGATTATTTGATTTTGGTAATGATAATTTAAATTTTACTATTTGGATAATAGTAATTTTAATAGTACTTTTATCAATATTATATCGTTTCTATAAGACCAAAAATAAGTTATGGCTATACTGTTTAGTATTTTCTCTTTTAGCTTTTCCTATTTTTGATCAATATCACGTTGTATCAGCTTCTATTCCTTTTATTGTTTTAATCTATTCAAGCAAGTATAAAATATATGATTATATTAAGTGTTTATGTAATATCTTTATTATTACTTCAATAATCCTCATTACGATTGTCATCATTGATGATGAAACTTACTTTTTAAATAGAGACGTAAATAATAATTGTTATCTTACTATTTCTTCAAGAGAGTTTGATACATCTTTTGATAAACTTTTCAACTATTACAATAATAACATTGATAAATATGATAATATTTATTTTCTCTATGTTGACTCATATTACTTTAAAGTTAAGAAAAATATTAAAATAAATAAGTTTGATTTGGTTTCTCTTGGTAATAATGGTTATGATGGTAATAATAAATTAAAAAGAGAAATTAAAAAGTTACATAATTCTTTATTCGTTGTCTACAATCGTAGAAGAGAAAATGATCCTCTTGATCAAACCAATTATGAATTAATTTCTTTTGTTGAAAATAATTATCAAAAAATAGATCGTTTAGATGAATATTTGTATGTGTATTTAGTAGATAATTGATTTAAAATAATATAAACATAGTAGTGGAGGCTTTATGAAAAAAAATAAAATTCTTTTTTATCTTTTAATTTTCTTATTATTTTTACTAAGTTTTGTTTCATTAAATAATTTCATTATGGATAATTATTGGAATTATGGTTTTTCTTATAATATTGCCAATGATTTAATTCCATATCGCGATTTTAATATGGTTCTATTTCCCTTATTTCCTTTACTGTGTGCTTTAGTTATGAAAATATTTGGTAGTAAATTGATCATATATTATCTTTTTTGTAGTTTAATAGCGACTTTAATCATATATTTTGTAAAGAAACTAAATGGTGGAAGAAGCATTACATTGGCCGTTATATATTTTTTACTTCTTTTTGAAGTTGGTGGTTATAATATTCTAACAGTTTTATTATTCTTTATACTATTGTATTTGGAACATTATCAAAAGAGTGATTATTTGATTGGTTTAATATTGAGTTTTTTACTATTGACTAATCAAAAAATGATTGTTTTATTAATTCCTACTATAATATCATGTGATTATAAAAAAATATTAAAACGTTTAATGACTTTTTTAGTTCCTATTCAAATCTTATTAATGTATTTATTTTTTAATAATGCTTTAGCATGTTTTATTGATTATACAATTCTAGGACTTTTCGATTTTGGACATAAAAACTTTATTATTTCTCTTTACTTTATTATTGAATTATTAATTATTGTCTATTTTATATATAAATATTTAAAAACAAAAGATAATCTTGCTTTATATTGCTTGTGCTTTCAAATAATATCTATTCCTATATTTGATTCATATCATCTTGTCTTAAGTTTAATTCCTTTTTCTTATTATGCTTTTAAAAATATAGATAGTGTTAAAATTGTTAATATTATGTTTATTTTCTTTATACTATTAACTAATTTTGCAAAAGGGTACTATTTTTTAAAAGATTATCGTCAATTAAAAATTAATTTAGATTCTAGTAGTAATTATTTCTTGACGTTTTCATATAAAAATTTAGATAGTGTTAGTGATACGTTGTATAAATATTATTGTAGTTATCCTGATAAGACTGTTTACTACTTTATAGGAAATTCTTATTACTATAAACTATCTCATAAAATAACTATTGATAAATATGATTTACTTTTATATGGTAATAATGGATATAATGGTAATGAAAAATTAATTAATAGATTAAAACAAGAAAAAGATGCGATTGCGATAGTTGAAGACTTAGATGCAAGAGAAGAAAATGCATTTGATCAATTTAATTTTGATTTTATACACTATGTTGAAGATAATTATAAAAGAATTGATCGGATAGGGATATATTTTAATATCTATGAGATAAAAAATTAGAAGTTACTTTACTTCTTTTTTTATTTTTATATTTTCAACACTCGGACCATAGATTATGTTTCCATCAATGTCAAATCGCGAACCATGACAAGGACAATCCCAAGTATTAGTTTGATAGTTGAAAGATAAGTTACATTTCATGTGCGGACATTGGTTATAGACTTTATGAACATTTTTATTTTCATCAATATAGATTCCATAATAAATACCATTTTCTTTAATTATTTTGACATTTTTACGATAAAAAAGACGATTTTTATTAAGTTTCGTATTCACAAAAGAAAGACCATTCATTAAGTTAAACTTGATAATGTTAGGAATGTTCTTTTCATCACGTCTTGGATTAAATAAATCTTTATAAATACTATCATGGTTTTGAATTAGATCACTTATGACTTTTCCTGCAATGATACCATTAGTCATTCCCCAAGTGTTATACCCCGTAGCAATATATAAATTTTCTTCTAATTCACCAATAAAGGGAAGATGGTCACTCGTCATGATGTCATAATTACTCCAACAATAATCAATTTCAGGGGTAAAGTTACTACGAGTGTTCCAAATGGCGTTATCTTGCTTTTTAATGTTATCAATATTACTATTTAAACTTCCATTTTCACTAACTAAAATAATATAATTTTTATAACTCTTATAATATCTAATAGATGTTACTTTTTTATTTACGTTAATGGCCGAAAAAGGTCGAGTTCGATTAACTTCACCGGCAACGAGAAAAGATTTTTCAATACTCGTTTTAAAAGGAAAGAAGAAAGGGTTTATAAAGAAAGGGTAGTGTAGTGCTAAAATAATTCGTTTTGCTTTGATGTTGCCACTAGGAGTATGAGCAATAAAATAATTATCTTGTTTATCTATTTTCGTTACTCTTGTTCTTTCATAAATATCAATTTTTTCTTTAACTATTTCACTAAGTCCTAAAACAAATTTCACGGGATGAAAAACAAAAGTATCATTTGCTTCTAAAGCTTTATGACAGACTGTTTTAATTGGTAATTTTCTTTTTAATTTGACACTTGAGTTATTTTTTAACAATTTATAAGTCTTTTTTATGACATTACTCTTTATTAAATTATCCGAAAAAATATAAGAGTTAACAGACTCTAAATCACATCTTATTTTATTTTCTAAAATAATTTTTTTTGCAAGACTAATTGCTTCTTTTTGGGATTCGACATATTTTAAGTAGGTATCATCATCATATATATCTTTTATTTTAGTAATCAAATCTTCTTGTAAATAAGTTAGTTTTCCCGTTGATTTAGAAGTCGCACCATTAGCTATTTTATTGCTTTCAACTAAAACTATTTTTTCTTTACTATTTCTTAAAAAATAGGCACAACTAAAACCGGTTATGCCACCACCAATGATTAATGTATCACATTCGATATTAACACTTAGAGTTGGAAATTTACTCTTGACGATATTTTCTTGCCAAATAGATTTATTTTTCATATTATCACCCTTGAATTTCTTTTATTATTATGTGAGAATTTTTTCCTTTTTAAACACAAATAAAAAGATTGACTTTTGTCAATCTAATTTTCTTTCATAGAGAGTGAAATATTTGTCGTAATATATGTTTTTATAATCATTATCTTTTTTTAATTGTCTAGCAAGCATTGAATCTTTAGTTATTAGGACATGTGTAACATCATAATAGTTGAAGACTTCTTGATAATTTAAATTATCAATAGCATCATGATAGTCATTAAAAATATCGCGCTTTAATTTATTGAATGGTTTTGTGTATAAGTCTGATCTTGAATCGATGAAAACAGGAATATCGTTATATAGTAGGTAGCTTCCAATATAGTATTCATTAAAGATTCTGGCTTTTTCAAGATTGATATTTTCCTTTATGTAGTAAATAGCATCACTTGGATATTTTTCATTTGTGATATCATTAGTACTTAAATTCCTAATTGTAAATAGACCTGTTCCAACAACTAAAAAGCATAAAAGAATAGTTATTAATTCACTTTTACGACTAAAGATGATATCTAGTTTATGAATGGTTTTTGAAGATAGTCTTTTATTTACTTTATATAGATAATTACTTATGACGAAGGAACCGATTAGTAGTAGATAAGCAAAGTTTCTTATGGCAATTAAACTCATTAAAATAAGACCTAAAGTTAAGAAGACATCTTCTAGATCAATATCTTCTTTAGTCATCAAGAATAGGGCTAATAGAACAAATAGATATTGATAAAAACTAAAACCATTACTAATAGTAATATTTTGATATTCTAAGATGGAAGCAAAAGTATCTCCTGCGAATTGGTTAAAAATATATGTATAGGGAGTAGTACCAAGAGGTGTCAAGAAACCGGTCAATAGACAAATAATGATAATTGGAAAGAGTTTTTTAGTATTTTCATTCGTCTTAAAATTAATTCTTCCCATTGTGAAATCTTTTTTATTTTTCCTCATCTTTTTCAATAAAAGACTTAAATAGTGACTAGCAATAGGTGGAAGAAATAAGACAAAGAAGAAGATCCAGGTAGCTAAATGAACATTTACTAATATAGTTGATAAAAGAATTAAGATAAGACCATTTTTGACTTTACCATCTTCTAAGAACTTATCTAAAAAATGCTTTTCCAATAAGAAAATTATAAAACTTACTATTTGGGCACGAGCGGTGATGAAGGCCATCATGAAACCAATAGTCATTATGGTTAAAATGAAGGAAAAAAGATAGTTCTTCGTCTTTTGATTAGAAAAATAATATATTAAAATCCCAATTATTGAGTAAAGAACAATGTTCATTACGTAAATGGCATTAAAGCCCTGAAACTTAAAAATGATACTCATGAAACAATCATATAACCAATGGGGATAAGTATAGGGAAGACTTTTAATCCATGAAAAGTGATCCATCATATCAATACCATTTTTTAAAATATAATCACCAATCTTTAAAGTATAAAACGTATCGTTTGGTATTGATATAACTGTTAATCCAACACAGAGAAAGATGATTGATAAAATGGCAACTAAGTGAAATGCTTTATTCTTTTTCATATGATCACATCCTAAATTGATTATAACAAAGTTATATTTTTTCAGCAATATTACTTGTAATTAGTACTTGTTTTTCTTTTGTTTTGTGGTATAATTGTAAAAGTTTGTGTAGGAAGTGGGTTATATTATGGAAAAAAGAAATGTTGCGATTATTGCACACGTCGACCATGGTAAGACAACTTTGGTTGATGATATATTAAAATCAAGTGGAACTTTTCGTGAGAATGAGGACTTGTCTAATGTGACAATGGACTCTAACCAATTGGAAAAAGAGCGTGGAATAACAATTCTTGCGAAGACGACAGCGGTTGACTATAAAGGATATCGTATCAATATCTTGGATACGCCAGGACATGCCGATTTTGGTGGCGAAGTTGAGCGTATAATGAATATGGTTGATGGTGTTTTATTAGTCGTTGATGCTTATGAAGGAACAATGCCTCAAACGCGTTTTGTTTTGAAAAAAGCACTAGAAGCTAAGACAAAACCCATTGTTGTCATTAATAAAGTTGATAAAGAGAGTGCAAGATGTGCTGAAGTTGTTGATGAAGTTTTAGATTTATTTATTGAATTGGGAGCTGATGATGATCAATTAGATTTCCCTGTTGTCTATGCATCCGCTATTAATGGAACATGTAGTTTGAGTGATGACTTATCAACGCAAACGCCTGGTTTTAATGAATTGTTAGATTTAATTATTTCAGAAATACCTTCACCTAGTGGAAGTAAAGATGAGGATTTACAATTCCAACCAGCTCTACTTGACTATAATGACTATGTTGGTCGTATTGGTGTTGGTCGTGTTCACAATGGTAAAATTAAAACGGGACAAATGGTTTCTTGTCATCGTCTTGATGGTTCTATTAAACAGTTCCGTGTTCAAAAGTTATTTGGATATCTCGGTCTAAAAAGAATTGAAATTGAAGAAGCAGAAGCGGGAGACATCGTTGCGGTTGCTGGTCTTCCTGACATTTCCGTTGGTGAGACTCTCTGTGAAGTGGGAAAAGATAAACCATTACCAATTTTACATATTGATGAACCAACTTTACAGATGACGATTGGAACTAATTCTTCACCATTCTGCGGTAAGGATGGAACTTTGTTGACAGCTCGTAAAATTGAAGAGCGTTTGATGAAGGAAACCCAAAGAGACGTCAGT
>CANQWJ010000063.1 GCA_947627525.1 uncultured Bacilli bacterium | reverse complement strand
ATGCTACCTGTCTAGCAATACATTTATTTAAATAATATGCTACATCATCAACCGTTGTATTTTGCTTACTATAAGAACTGCGCATAATACTTAAAAGAAGCATTAATACTAAAACAATCATTGTTAGAATTCCATATAACATAGTTGAAATAGCAAAACCTTTATCATTTAACTTCTTCATATTCTTCACCTAGTATAATTATACAATAATCTAAATTTAAAGACTAGTTTTTTTATAGATAATTATAAACTTATCACTATATTGACGTTTTTTAATTATTTCTAAATTGGAAAAATCACTATTTAAATAATCATTGTCTACTTCACAGACAATTATGCCATCATTGTTTAATAAATTATTATTAATAATAAATAAAATTATTTCATTTAAATAGGTCGTTTTATATGGTGGATCTAAAAAGATAATGTCAAATTGTCTATTATCAGTAACCATCTTTTTTAATAGAGCTTTATAATCGAGATTAAATACTTTAGCTTGGGCTTGGATATTAAAATCAACAATATTTTTTTGAATTGTTTTAATACATTTGATATTTTTATCGTTGAAATAGCACATTTTAGCACCATTACTAATGGCTTCTAAACCTAAATTACCACTACCAGCAAATAAATCAAGACAAAGACTTTCTTTTACATATTCTTGAATCATTCCAAAAAGAGATTCCTTAACGCGATCCATTGTTGGTCTTGTTCCTTCAATATCATAACCATTTATTCTTCTTCCCTTTAATGTACCACTAATTATTTTCATTTTAGGCACCTCACATCATTTCCTGTCAATAATTTTAATTTATTATTAATGGCCATAACTAAAAGATACATTTCATTTTCTAAATGCTTATATTCAGCGACTTCAGGAATAGTTAAAATCTCTCTTTTTAATGATACATATTTTTGGTCATAGATATTATCTTTTACCCGATTAAATTCCTCTAATTTTCTTTTTAAATCTTCATTCTCATATATTTTCTTTTTTAATGCTAAAATTTTTTTGAATTCTAAACTATCATCTAAAGTCTTAATTAAATCATCTATTTTTTCAATTAATTCTAGATCCATTAGTTATCAATCTCCATTCTTATTTGGTCTATTAAACTATTAATTGTTTTTTCATCTTCTTCAAATAATTCAAGACGGAAATTATTTATTCCTAAAGCCATATATTTTTTTATATGACTAATTTTATTGAGAGGCTCTTTATGCATGATGTGCGTATAATGTTTAGTATTGATGATTGGAAAACATTCATCATTTTTATTTTTTAAGTAATACTTATTACCAAGGCTACACAAATTACAATTATTCCCATCATTATTTTCAAGCATTTTAAGAGGACAATATTTCATGATCATGAGTTCCATTGTACCATAAATAATAAGTTCAACATTATTATCCTTGAAATTAGTATCATTTAAATATTCATCAGTTATTTCCGGTGAAAGTGTAACTAATTTAACACCATTATTTTCAAGAGTAGAAATAGTTTCACTATTAGTCGCATTAATCGTATAATCAGCCACAACATCATTATTTTTAGCATTAATTATTGAACCAATTTCGGTAATTACTAATTTTTCATTTTCAAAAAGAGGCTCTTTTAAGTTTACTCTTGGTAATCTTAAAAAGATATTATGAAGATTTTTGTATTTAGAATATAAGACTTTATCATCAGTATAAATGTTATCAACTTGTTTGTTTAGACATGCGATAAGTTGTTTTTCATTACGGACTAAAACATTTAGACAAACTTTAGAATTAATTTTATTATGTTTAATAGGTTCTTTTTCTTTAATAATAATATCCCTTTTTTTATTTTCTCTAATAGAAGTTAATTCCGCAATTATTTCACGACGAAGATCATTTATTTTTTGAATTGGTACAAAAATACCATCGTCGATATCAAAAGTAAGCTTATTAATACTAAAAGGTGTATTACCTAATTTTGATACTTGGAGTATTATTCTTTCTTTAGTTGTTGGTGAATTTATCGCTTTTTCAATTATAATGCCCTTTCTTTTGATATTATTTTGACCATCACTAACACTTATTTCTAGACTTTGTCCCTCTTTACAAATTACATGGACATCGATAGAAATTTTCTTTTCTTCTAGTTTTTGTAATTCCTTTATTAAATTTTTATCAAGAGTTTTTAAAACTTTACCTTTTTCTTTTAGACCTACTCTATTATCTAGATAAGCAATTTCGCCTTTTGAAAGAGAACTTACTAAAAGTTTCTTATCATTATAAAGACGATTGACAATCATTCCTTCGCCATTAGAAAAACGAAGACCATCTTCTTGATATAAATCATCTATTAATTTAATTTTAATGAATTGTTGGTCGTGCGAAAGAACTTCACCCAATTCGGTTCCAATGTGATTGGGAGAATGGATATTCATTAATTCTTTACCAGCATTATTAAATAGATACCCCGAAGTAAATTGACGATTATATAATTTTTTTAATTTAAATATTTCTTCTTCACTTATCGTTGGATCTTCATGATTATAATACTTATCAATGGCCATACGATATAGTCTTGTAACAAAACCAACATATTCTTTGGACTTCATTCGTCCTTCAATTTTAAAACTAGTAATTCCTGCTTCAATTAATTCCTTGATGTGATTTAATGTATTTAATTCCTTAGTACTTAGTAGATAGTCACCATCGGTCTTTATTTTTTGATCATTTTTATATAATTCATAAGGCAAACGACAAGATGCGACGCATTCACCACGATTACCACTTCGTCCCCCATTTAAACTGCTAAAGAGACAACAACCAGAATAAGATACACACAAAGCACCATGAACGAAAACTTCTTTTTCTAATTTAGTATCTAATCTTTTTATTTCTTCTAAACTCATTTCACGATCTAAAACGATACGTTTAGCGCCTAACTCTTCAAAGAATTTAATTCCTGGATCATTATGATTATGAGCTTGCGTTGATATATGAATATCTAAATTGGGGAACATTTGGTGAGTTAAATTAATTAGTCCAATATCTTGCATAATTAAAGCGTCAACTCCTGAAAGATAAAGAAATTTAATATAATCCATAACTTCATCTATTTCGCGATTAAAAACTAAAGTGTTAACTGTAATATATACTTTAACACCATATAAATGACAATATTTAATCGCTTCAATGATCTCATCATCACTAAAATTATCAGCAAACTTTCTAGCACCAAACTTTTTACCAGCAAAATATACAGCATTACAGCCATTATGAACAGCAAACGCTAATGTTTCTAGATTCCCAACGGGACTCAATAATTCAACTTTTTTCATAACATCACCTAAAATCTATAACAATAATAACATATAACCAAAATAAAAAAAAGGATTACTATCCTTTAATTATTTTTTAAAATTTGGTGGCTTTTGATGAGAAATGATTCCTTTATTATCATGAGAGATATAACTACTATTAAGTTTTCTTTTTATCAAAATAAATATATAAATAATACCAATAATTATTAAGAGTGGAAGAATCAAACTAATAAAATTAATATCGGCTTTTTCTTTTTTGGTGTTTATACGATTATTATTAGAAATAGAACTATTTTCATTATTACTTTGAACATTTTTTTCAAAATCAATATCATTCTTTGTAATATCTTTATCATCCAAAGTAAAACTAAAATTAATATTTGTAACTTCACCATATTTTAAAGTCCAAGACAATTTATTATTCTTTTCATCGAATTCCGTAGCATTGTTTTTAACAACTTTAATATTTTTAGGTAAGACAATAGAATAGTAAAATTCTAAATCTGAAGAACTAGAAGCATTTTCATCTATATCATATTTTTTCATTAAATCTTTATCTTCTTGCGATAGAGAAAAATTATAAGTAAAGTCAGCACTATAAGTAGTAATATTTTGTTTTTTCTTTTTAGTAAATAATTTTATTTTATCTTTATCTTGATCAAATAATTTAGTAAGTTCAATAGTCATTTCTTCATTACTACTCAAATCATCAATACTAGAAAAAGTAGTAGAAACTCTTATACCTTGATATTGTTCATCAACATATTCTTCAACTTGATAACCCTTCTTCTCATAATTACTTTTTACTTCATTAAAAGAATCTTCTAGGGAAGATGAATATTCCTTTTGAATGGCATCAATAATCGTAATATTAAACTTTTTATCACTACCTAAAGTCATTGTATATTCATATTTAACACAACCACAAACTATAGTAAGGCAAATTAAAAATAATAGTTTTATTTTATTTTTCATAATTCACCTTCTTACTACTCTTTTACTTTATAAGTATATCATATTTAAAAATATATAAAAAGATAGAAATATTTCTATCTTAAGATATTTAAAAAAGTATTAGCTAGTTCTATTTTTTGACCAAGATTATTAATTTTATCAGCCATGGTTATCTTTAAATCTTGACGCATTCTATTTTCGAGATCTTTTAAAGTAATTTCATTACGCATAATTGCTTTATACAAATAGGAATTATATTTTAAATATTGATATAAATCTGGATTTTCACGAATCTTATAAATTAAATTTTGATTCATTAGTCATCCATGTGATGATATTGATACCTAGGTTGATAATTATTATTTTGACTATTCTTATTATTGGTACTAAAGTTTTGAATCATGGAAATAGTATTTTGAATACTATCAATACCACTTTGTAACTTCTCTAAATCAATTCCTTTAATTGTATTAATGATATCCGTAAAAGAATTACTTATACTTCTTGGTTTATCTTTTAAATAATCATCCCATATAGAATTATTTTCGCCATATAATTCGTATATCTCATAAATTTTCTGCCAAGAACTATTGTTATTTTGAACATATTCAATCAGTTTGGGTTTTCTTCTAACAAAGGCTTTAAAATCTTCTTTCGACATAAAAAATCACCTACTCTATAATATGCAGGTGATTTAATTTTACTCATCAATATTGATAAAGTCATCAATGGTCATTAAACGATCATCTATTTCTTTTAAAGAGACTTTAGATTGTTCTTTTTCTTCTTTAATGACAACTTGTTCTTTTAAACTATCTTTCTTTTGAAGTTCCGCATTGATATAAGCATCAATGAGACGCCCTTTTACCAATTGTGAACCAGTTGAATAACGATCCATTATTGGTATTTCAGTATTTTTGATAACTTTGATATCGTTTCCTTTAAGACCAATAAAGTCCTTATTATTATTGACAAAAGTTTTAATGATACGATAAGGATTAGTCTTAACTTCACGTAGAACTAATAGTCCTCTTTTAGCACGACTAGTCTTTTCAAAGTCAGATATCTTAACACGTTTTCCTGTTCCTTTATCAGTAATGATTGTAACATACTCAGTTGTTTCTTTATCAAAGCAAGAAGTGTTTACCACAAAATCATCTTTTAGATTTATTGATTTAACACCACTAGCACGAAGACTGACAACCGGAATTTCACTAACATCATACCATAAACCATATGATTTATTAGTACCGACAAAGATATCGTTATGTTCAACAATAAAGGCATTTATTAAAACGTCTTTTTCTTTTAGTTTCATACAAGTAATTGGTTTTAAGATGCGACTCGTTTTAAATTCTTGTAAAGATGTGCGTTTAATCATACCATTTTTAGTGGCCGTTATGACATCAACTTGACGATTGAAATCAGTAACTGGAATGACACTAACGACTTCTTCCCCACTATCTAAACGAGCAATATTACTCAAATGTTTTCCCATATCTTTCCATACACATATAGGTAATTCAAAAACAGGAACATTAAAATAATTACCAAAATTAGTAAAGACTAATAAATTATCTAAAGTATTTAATTCATATAAACCAATTAAATAGTCACCATCTTTTAAAGTTGTTTCTTCCGTTGATGCTTGATAACTTCTTAGAGATGTACGTTTAATATAACCATCTTTAGTAAGAGCAACGATGACGTCTTCCTTAGAAATCATTACTGTATTATCGATTTTAATTTCGGTTATTTCATCTTTAATATCCGTTTTTCTTGGGACAGCATATTCCTTTTTAATCTTACGAAGTTCATCTTTCATGACATTTTTTAATACTTCTTCGTCACTTAAAATTAATTCTAGTCCCTTAATCATTTTCCTTAGATTTTCCATTTCTTGTTCAAGTTCAACAACATCAGTATTAGTTAAACGATAAAGCTGTAAAGTGACGATAGCATCAGCTTGTTTCTCACTAAATTCGAACTCTTTAACAAGATTTTGAATAGCATCGGCTTTATTTTTACTAGCACGAATGACACGAATTACTTCATCGAGAATCGAAATACATTTAATTAATCCTTCAACGATGTGGAAACGGGCTTTAGCATGTTCCAAATCAAACTCTGTTCTTCTCAATATTACTTCTTTGTGATGCGCAATATAGGCATCAAGCATTTCTAAAATACCTAATTGTTTAGGACAACGATTGACAATAGCAACCATATTGAAGTTATAAGTTATTTGTAATTCGGTATTTTTAAGTAAATAATTTAAAATTAATTCACGATTGGCATCTTTCTTACAATCAATGGCAATTCTTAAACCATCTTTATCCGATTCGTCACGAACTTCAATCATGCCTTCGATTTTCTTTTCAATACGAATTTCATCAATTTTACGAACTAATTGGGCTTTATTAACTTCATAAGGAATTTCCGTGATGGCAAGTGTAAGTTTTCCTTTAGCGTCTTCCCAATTTGTACGCGATTTAACAATAATGCGTCCACGACCATCCGTATAAGCTTTTTTTATTTCACTAAGTCCTTCTACAATACCACCAGTTGGGAAGTCAGGACCTTTAACAATTTCCATAATCGTTTCAAGGCGGCAATTAGGTGAATCAATTCGTTTTATTGTTGCATCTATTACTTCTCCTAAATTATGTGTTGGAATATTAGTGGCATACCCGGCGGAAATTCCCATGGTTCCATTGACGAGCAAATTAGGAAACTTAGCTGGTAAAACAGTTGGCTCAAGTTCTGTATCATCAAAGTTTGGAGCCATCGCAACAGTATTGCGATCTAAATCTTTTAATAGTTCATTACTAA
>CANQWJ010000062.1 GCA_947627525.1 uncultured Bacilli bacterium | reverse complement strand
TATATACAACCGCTATATATTTACTTTTGGCATCACTTTCATCTTTATATAATTTTATTTTGTCTTCTTTATTTAGTTTGGCTACTTCATTAGTATTGTGCATTAAAGTATAGTCATCTCCAACTTTTTCTATTCTATAATTATAGTATTCATCTTCTTCGGTTTCTTCATTATTGGAAGGATTATCACTATGCTTATTAAAGAAGAGAATTGCTAATGTTGCAACAACTATCAAAAGTACTATTATTAAACATATAATAATTACTTTATTTCTTTTTTTCTTTTTTGACGAATCATCTTGAACTTTATTATTATTCATATCATCATTCACATTTTGATTTCCAGTTGTAGTTGGAATTTCAGTTATAGTTGGAGTTTCATTTACAATTGAATTATCACTCATATTTGGGCTTTCACTTACAGTTTGAATTCCATTTACATTTTGACTTTCGTTTAAAACTGGATTTTCAATCACACTTGGACTTTCACTTATAGTTTGATTCTCATTTACATTTTGGCTTTCGTTTTTATTTTGATTTTCATTATTAATTTCTTCATTATTCATAACTATACCTCCTTTTTCTTTTTCTTATTTTATATTTATTAACTATATTTCCTTTTCCCAAAGGCCATGTTTATTGCAGTAAGAATATAGAGTGCCGCTATTAACATCGTCAAAAATGACAACAGCATCTTCATTTGGTTTTAAGTAAACATATTCTTCTTTGTTATCAGTTACCAAAGCAATCCATTCGATGTAATGATCTTCTTCCATGACATGATTTACTCGAACTTCTAATTTATTATCTTTTCTTTCGTATGTTGGAACATGCTTTTCAAAAGCCGCATCAACCGAGTTGGAAAGAACATCCGCCATCTTTTCACCACAGCACTCGAAGCCACACTTACAATTACAATTTTCTATTACTTTTACCATAGCCCCGCAACTATTACATTTTTTTAACATTAATTTATTCATTTATTCCATCTCCTTTAAACCAAATTCAATTAAATATTTTTCTTTATCACGCCAATCTTCAATCGTTTTAACATGAGTCTCTAAAAAGACTTTTTTAGAAAGAAACTCTTCGATGTCTTGACGGGCTTGACTACCTATTTCTTTTAACATCCTTCCCTGTTTACCAATAATAATCTTTTTTAAGTTATCACGATCGACTATTATCAAAACACTGATGTCGATGATATCACCTTTATCTTCATAGTTTTCGACCATACAAGTAACGGTATGCGGAACTTCTTTATTGGTAAGATGAAGAATTTTTTCTCTTACAAACTCTGCAATTAGAAAATTACGACTGACATTTGTTATGACGTCATCTTCATAATATTTAATATCTTCTTTTAAATATTTTTTAATCGTTTTGATTAAGTCTTCAACATTATCACCTTTTAGAGCTGATATCGGAATTATTTCTTTAAAGTCGTGTAACTTACTAAGTTCCGTTATAATTCCTAATAATTTTTCTTTAGGTATTTTATCAACTTTATTCAAAAGCAAAAAGATGGGTTTATTCTCTTCTTTCAATTTATCAAGAATGAATTGATCTCCCTTACCATAACCCTTTTCGACATCGACTAAGAAAAGTAATAAATCAACGTCTTCCGTCATCATATAAGCTTTTTGATTGAGATACGTTCCAAGACGATTTTGTGGTTTATGAATTCCTGGCGTATCAATAAAAATAATTTGTGAATCATCATCATTATAGATACCCTGAATAATATTTCTAGTCGTTCCACTAACATCACTCGTTATCGCAATCTTACGCTCCAATAAACTGTTTAGAAGTGTTGATTTACCAACATTAGGACGACCAACAATACTTACAAAACCACTTTTCATATGTGACACCTCCTAGTAGTTAAAAATTGAAGAGTATAAATTATCGACTGGCATAACAACGGAATGACCAAAAAGGTTCATACAAACAACTTCACAATTACCTTCAAAGAATTCGGTTATGACAGCACGATCTAAATATTTTAATTCAGCAATATTTTCACTACCAACCATTAAATATATTTTCGCAAAATCACCCTTTTTATATCCTTCGGTTACAGCTTGACCGATGGCAGCTTGTTCCGCGTAAATAGCATCACGAAAAACGGAGTTTTTGACGTTAACACCTGAAAATTCTGTGCCATCTTTCATGACGACAATTGATGCGAAATGAAGTGAATCACTTGGCACACAACAATATTGTAACAATTTTACCAATTTTTTACGATACTTTTCTTCTTCCATCATCTTCACCTCACACTAAATCCTTATCATCAAATGGATATGGACAAAGCTCGCGAACCGTATAAATCTTCACATCACCATTACGATTATAACAAATAATAGTTGAATTAGGATCAAATAATTCATTGATTACTTGACGACATAGGAAACAAGGTGTTGATACTTTTTCGCCATCAGTAATGACGTATAAAAGAGAGAAATCGCCTTTTCCATAACCATTGGCACAAGCGCGCGCTATCGCATTTTGTTCTGCACATATTCCATCACGAAAGGATGGATTTTCAACATTTACCCCTGAAAAACCACGACCATCTTTAGTTACGACAATACTAGCGGTACGGTAACCTGTAACTGGCACATAACTATTTTCTTGTAATTTTCGTAATCTTTCTAACATATTATTTTGGCCTCCCCTAGATAACACCAATAAAGGATAATACTTTCGGTAAGAAAATGATTATACCAATAATGGCTGATGTTATACTAACAACCAAAACAGCCCCTGCCGCTGTATCTTTAGCAATCTTCGCAAGTGGATTATATTTAGGCTCCACCATATCAACAATGACTTCCGTCACCGTATTTAAAAGTTCAAAAGCAATGACCATGCCAATCAACAAGAGACAAATAATTAGCTCCATTAAACTGACTTCTAAAATGTAGCACCCCAGTAAAACGACAACTGTTGCTAAAAGATGAATGCGTAAATTTATTTCGGTATTAAAAGTATAGACAATTCCATCCCAGGCATTCTTAACCGTTCCTAAGGCTGTCTTCTTCTCTTTCTTATAACGATTACCTTTTAATATCATAGCGAGAAAGCACCTCCTCTTGTTTCTTAAACATAACTTCTTCATCTTCTTTTGTCATGTGATCATACCCTAATAAATGTAGTAAGCCATGAACCGCTAAAAAAGATAGTTCTCTTTTGAAGGAATGACCATATTCTTCACTTTGACTACGCGCTTTATCAATGGAAATATAAATATCACCTAAAATGCGCACATCTTCAAAATTAAAGGTTTTATCATCTTCTAAAGCAAAGGATATGACATCTGTTTCGCGGTCAATTCCCCGATATGTACGATTTATTTCTTTAATCTTAGCATTATCAATAATGATGACATTGAAAACGACATTATCAAGTTTTTCATCACGACAAATATTTTCTAAAAGTTCTTTTAATTCTTTTATTTCTGTATCCAGTTTTTCATTTGTTTCATTAAAGACTTCAATTTCCATAAACTACCTCCATATAAATAACAGAACTGTTCCAACTAAAATAATTGTCGTTAAAATATTTAAAACATATTCTTTTTTCAAAACAGTAAATTTTTCAGACATTACAGCAAAAAGTCGATATAGTCCAAAACCAATCATACCACCTAAAACATTCAAAATAATGTCATCAACATCAAAGATGCGTCCAATTGATAATTGCGTAATCTCAATTGATAAGGATGCCACAAAAATGAGAATAAAGGCTTTTAAAGGTCCTTTTAAGTCAACATAAAGAGAAGCAAAGAAACCATAGGGAACGAGTAATAAGACATTTCCAACAATATTTCTAAAAAATAATCTTCCTCCTATCCTATATCTAAAGATCTCTTTAAAGGGCTGAAAATTATTTCCATGTAACACGTTGATATCTTCCGCTGTTACTAATTGGAATAGACATAATATGTATAACATGAAACATAAATATAAAACTTCACGATAAAAAACAAATTCTTCACGATGTTTTAACAAATAACCGATTCTTATTGTAACTACTAAAACAATCGAAATAAAAAGAGTTGGCCAAGTCATATCTAATAATTCAATAAAAGCTGAATCAATAACATTACGCATAACTTGCCACCCTCTCTCTTCCTAATGCTTTTCTTCTTTATCTTCTTCTTTTTCTGGTATTTTCTGATAAGATGTAATATCTTCCTTTACCTTAAAGAATATCACTACTTCTATTGTACTATCTTTTGCATTAGTTTTCAATTTTTTTTCAAGTAAAATCTCATCTTCCTTTCCTAAAAGCATCTCTAATTTTTCACGGGCTACTTCTAAAGCTTTTAAATCGAGTTCTTCACTCGTATAAATATGATCAATATTAATTATTTTCTGATTTTCTTCAAAGCTTATTTTTAATGGTAAAACATTGTTTTTTAATGCTTTTTCTTTAATGATAAATTCATCATAGTCTTTAAAAAGATGATAACGTTTATTAAAAATAGTTAAGGACAAATTTTTCTTTTTTTCTTTGGTATAAATAATTTCTTTATAGTTATATGGAACTTCGACGGTTATTTGATACCATGTTTCAGCATACACTTTACCGATGGAACAAACTCTATTCTTTTCATCTTCATTTTTAGTAATGACACCACTTACAATGACATCACCTTTTTTGACATAATCGTTAATGGCCTTTTTGATTTCGCCACTCGAAGAAGAAATACTCATAATTAATCCTTCTTTTTTCGCAACAAGATTTCTTGGCTCACATTTATCCTTTTCTTTTTTGATGATACGCTCTTCTACTCTTACGACATACTTAACGCCAAAGCGCTCTATTTCCATCCATTCTAAATCTTCTTTATTATCAGAAACAATTTTATCAATTATCTTTTTGCGTTCACGATAAGGTTTAATAAAAGAATATTTCTTAATGCCATTACGCTCTAATTCATGTTCTACTAAATGATATATTTCTTCATTATCGGTATCTATTTCAATATAAAATAAAACATTACTTAAAATATTTAAAATAAATAAACCAATTATAATAGCTATAAAAAAAATATTATATCTATAAATAATATCTTTAAGACGATTAGGTCCATATAATTTAACTATTTCAATTTTATAAATAGTCTTTATCTTTTTAATCTTTTCATAATTTTCACTATCAACTTTGATATAAACACTTTTTTTGACAAATTCAATCTGTTCCAAATAGATATGCATATTATAAAGTTGTTTGATAAAACGTTTGACATCTTTACCTTCAATCTTCAATCTATAATAATTATGAAACATATCATTCACCCATCTCAATAGTTTTTATTTGTCCAACGATTAAGACTTCTTTATCTAGGAGTTTCTTGACTGATAAGTTTTCTCCTCTAATGATAACTCTTCCTGTTTTAGTAGTAAAAGATACTCTTTTTTCATCCATTGTCAAAAGATCAAGGTAATTGACAACATCTATTTTTTCTTCTAAAACGAGCATTTTAAATTCATTATCTCTTATGTAATCAATAACTCCATTCATAATATTCACCCGTTTAATTTTATTAAGATAAATAGCTATTTATGTATAAAAAAAGCATAAAGATTAGTTTATGCTAGTTTACTTTTAATTATTTCACTTACCTTTTTCATATCGGTTTTACCTTTTAATTTAGGTGTAACTTCTTTCATAATTAAACCCATTTCTTTACTAGATGTTGGATTTACTTTACTAAATGCTTCATCAATAATAGCACCTACTTCATCTTCACTTAGTTGTTCAGGTAAGTAATCATTTAATATTTTAATTTCTTCTTTCGTCTTTTCAATTAAATCCGTACGATTTCCTTTTTCAAATTCGGTAATGGAATCATTACGCATTTTAATTTGTTTACCAACGCAATCAATCAATAACTCTTCATTCATCTCTTTTTTATTATTGATGTGTTCTAGTTGCATTGCTCCTTTAACCATTCTCAAAACAGTTAAGCGCTCTTTATCTTGTTCTTTCATGGCTGTTACCATATCTTTATTAAATTTTTCAAATAAGTCCATAATCTCATCTCCTAATGTTAATTTTAACATAAAAAACTAATAAAAAAAAGTGCTAATGCACTTCTTAATAATTTCCTCTATTGTTAGCTCTATTTCTCTTTTGTGTATTTTTAATACCAGCTTTTTTTGCCTCTCTTCTTCTTATTCCAGGTTTATCATAAGCTTCTCTTTTACGGCATTCAGAAGGGACACCATCACGAGCAACCTTTTGTTTAAATCTCTTTAAAGCTGCATCAATATTATTATCTTTTACGGGTGTTCTAATCATATTCTCCCCTCCTTCCGTCATTTCTACAAAAAATTATACCACAACATTTGAAATTTGTACAATAAAATTTGACATTTTTCTAATTTTCACTCAAGAATTTTTCATTTATTTTACGAGCATAACTGAAATTAGTCATACGAATGAATCTTATTTTCTTATTTCTAATTGTTGTCTCAACGGATTTAACGTTATTATAAGTACTCGTTTCACCATCAACCATAATGACTAAATCACTTGATGTTTCAAGAGGTTTAATCGTAATAGAACGATATTCGGGAATGATGATGGAATTTAAAACATCACGATAACTTTTAGTGTTAAAAGGGGCAACGGGTGTAATTTGAAGAGTGTGTAAGTCATCATAAACAATTGAACCACCACAATTTAGATTGTATGCGGTAGAACCGATAGACGTAGAAATTAATAAACCATCACCAATATATTTTTCTAAGAAATCCCCATCGATGGAAACATCGGCTTTAAAAGTTTTCAAAGTCTTGTTTCGCAAAACGATTTCATTTAAGGAAAAGAATCTAGAAGTATTACCGTCATTAGTCGTCACTTTCGTCTCTTGGATACCAATGGTCTCAATTGTAAAATCATTATTGTTTAATCGCTCAATAAAAATGTCCATATCATCAACAGCAATTTCTTGTAAGAAACCAAGCGTTCCAGAATTTATTCCAACATAATAGTTAGTGCTGTCAAAGACATTGTTTTTAAGCATCCAAAGGAAAGATCCATCACCACCGATAGCGATTGCTAGATCATACTTGCTATTATCGACGACCTCAAATTTCGCAATCTTTAAACGTTTTGTCAACTCTTCCGCAATCTCTTTACTCTTTTCACTCATATTTTTT
>CANQWJ010000061.1 GCA_947627525.1 uncultured Bacilli bacterium | reverse complement strand
TGAGCGTATCAACATGTATCAATGGATTGATCGTTTAGAGTATTGGCTTCTTGGTCTTCCCAAACCGGATATTACTATTCTTTTACATATGCCATATGAAAAAACTTATCAATTAAAACAAAATCGCTGCATCGCGGATGAGCATGAGAATAGTCCAGAATATTTGAAAAATGCTGAAAAAGCATATATCGAATTATCGGAATTGTACAATTGGTATCTTATTGAGTGTGTTAATGATAATGAGATTAAGACAATTGATGCCATAAATCAAGAGATACTCGATATTGTCTTAAAGGACAAGTAAAAAGAAGAAATTATTTCATTTCTTCTTTTTTCTTTTTAGTAGTAGTTGCTTTTTTAGTTGTTTTTCCTTTCGCTTTTCCTTTTGTAGATTTCTTTTTAGTAGTTGATTTTTTCTTGGATGTAGTAGATTTCTTTCTTGTTCGTTTTGCTGTGTCATTCTTAACGACATCTTCAATAGTTGGTCCATTATTTGAATAAGCATCTATTTTTTCTTCATCTAATACTACATCTTCAATAGTTGGACCATCATTAGAGTAAGCATCTATTTTTTCTTCATCCAATACTACGTCTTCAATAGTTGGTCCATTATTTGAATAAGCATCAATTAAGTCTAGAACTTCTTTATAATTGAACTCTGTATTAGTTAAATCTAGAGTATTATTTCTAATATCATTCGTTATTTCACCAGGACCAGCAATGACGTTGTCTAGGGTATTATTATTTATTCCTTCTATTATTAATTGATCATTTTCATTAATTTCTGGAAGATCTTTCTTCTTGCCATGAACAATGTCCATAACACCATTAATCATAACTGGATCTTCATTTTCCTCTTCAGGTTCTAGTTCAATTCTATCAATGTTAAATTCATCAAATATATCTTGCTCATCAAAAGCATCAATGACTTCAAGATTTTTATCACGAATTTTTCTTTGTTCCTCTTCTTGTTGTTTTCTTAATTTTTCTTGTCTCTCTTCTTCTTGCTTTCTTAATTTTTCTTGCCTTTCTTCTTCTTGTTTTCTCAATCTTTCTTGACGCTCTTCTTCTTTCTTTCTTAATCTTTCTTGTCTTTCTTTGATAGCATCTTCCTTCTTAACCTTCTTTGATTCTTCTAAGAAGAATTTTATAAAGTTAGAATCACTAGGACTAAGATCTTTGTTGAATTCAGCATTCATTCCTTCAGTTTCTAATAATGTTGCATCAATAATAGGTAAGTCATTTTCGTCTTCTTTATTAATATCAATAATTTCAAGTTCATCATCAAATACTGCATCATAACTACTAAAGTTATCATCAGCACTAGAAACAAGACCATCAATTTCCATTTCTGTACCATCTTCAGCAGTAAGACCATTGGCAGCCATACCCATATCGGCTTTAATAGCGTTATCCAAATCAACATCAATATCGACAACACGATATACTTCTTGGAAAGTAGTGTAACCTAAAATTACTTTTTGAAGTGCATCTTGTAAAAGAGTAGTTGTTTCTCCAGTACCATAAACCTCTTCACGTAAAGCGTCTTTTTCAACTTTTTCATCAGCTATTAAATCACGTAAATGTTCAGAAATATATAGAACTTCATGTAGAGCCATACGACCAATATAACCACGGTGACAATGTTCACATCCAACAGGTTCATATACTTGCTTAACTTTTTTTCTTAAAACACGGAAGAACATATAACGTTCATATTTGGTAGTAGTACGAAGTCGTTTACATTTTTCACAAAGGCTTCTTACTAGACGTTGTGAAATAATACCAGTAACAGAAGTTGCAATCATGTATCGTTCAACACCCATATCGATTAAACGTTCAATAGTAGCTAAGGCATTATTAGTATGGATAGTAGATAAAACTAAGTGTCCAGTAATAGAAGCACGAACGGCAATTTGGGCAGTTTCTTCATCACGCATCTCACCAATAAGGATAATATTTGGGTCTTGACGAAGAATAGATCTTAAAGCAGCTGCGAAAGTCATTCCAATGTCCGAATTAACTTGAACTTGGTTAATACCTTCGATATTCATCTCGATCGGATCTTCGACAGTTATAATGTTAGTTTCTTCTCTATTTAAAGCTTCAAGCATAGAGTAGGTAGTAGTTGATTTACCAGAACCAGTAGCACCAGTAACCAAGATAATACCATTTGGAACTCCAAGCATTTTTTTAACTTTTTTAAAGTTATTAGGAGTAAAACCTAAAGATTCAAGTCCATCTAGTCCTTTTTGGAAGTCCAAAATACGAATAACACATTTTTCACCTTCATTAGTAGGTAAGATAGATACACGCATATCCAAATCTCTACCACCAATACGACCTTTAATGGCACCATCTTGTGGTAAACGTGTCTCTGTAATATTCATTGCCGAAATTAGCTTAATTCTTGTAATTAAATTTCGCTCATAAACTTTAGGCACGAGAGAATGGTTTTGTAGATCACCATCAAATCTCATCCTAATCATCAATGCATCTTCTAACGGGTCGAAGTGAATATCACTGGCACGATGCTGAGCAGCATATAAAATTATTTGGTTAACTATATCAACTATAGGAACCTTCACGAAATCATATTCTACCATAATTGTTTTGCCCCTTTTTAACTTTTGTCTAGTATTTTATCTTAATTTATTATATAATACTTTTGAAAGATAATCAATAAAGGTAAGTGATTTTTTATGAAAAAAAATAATGAAAAAGGTTTTTTATTAGCTGAAGCTATAGTAGTTGGTGTTTTTGTTCTTTCGTTATTTGTCTTTTTGTTTGTCAATGTTGTACCATTAGTAGGTAAATATGAAGAATATGAAAAGTATGATACAATCGATGGTGTATATAATGCTAATATGGTTAGAGCAATGATAATGGAAGATGATAACATGAATAAAATTCTCGAACTTGGATCAGAAATATATAAAGCATATACACCTGAAGTTTTATGTAACAATCTAGTTAAGAAAAATTATTGTAAAGTTCTACTAGGGAAAAGTTACTTAAATGTTAAAAAAGTATATGTTACTTGGTATCGATTAGAGAGTAATACAGGAGTTGGTAATGGTATCAAAAAAGCCGCTAAAGAACCTAAAAACTCTATAGAATTTGATCGTGCAACCAGTGATTATATTGATAGTCTTGATTCTTTCTCAACACCAGCAGGAGATACTTATAAAAAATATCATCGACTAATTATTCAATATGATGATGATTCTTTTGCTAACATTGAAGTAAAAGTTAGTGAGGGTTAGGAGGAATTTATGAAAAAAATGAATAATAAAGGTTTTACTATTATTGAGTTGACGTTAAGTTTTGTTTTTGTTTTTACTTTGGCTTTTTCGATGTTTCAACTCTTATACAATTATCGTGTTAAACAAGATTCTGAATCGATGAAATCACAAATGTTGGATTATAAAAACCAAATTACACTAGCCATTCAAAATGATATAAATAATAAAAAATTACGTTTAATCGATTATTGTAAAAGTGGCGGTGTAATAACTAATAGGTGCTTAGTTTTACATTTTAATGATGGAACTACTAAACAATTGTCTGTCGAAGATAGTACTACGATATATGATGATATGGAAATACCTATTAAATACATCAATTATGGTGGTGTTATTTATGAATCACCAGATGCTATTCTTTTGGATTATCCTTCTAGTTACATGTTATATACGACAAGAGGACAAGGTCTAGCAGGAGATAGTTATTACACTGTTCCAGAAGATAAAAATGTTGATTTATACCGAATATCAATTCCTATATATCATAATGATTTAGAAGGTAATTATGGAATTAATATTGTTGCTGCTGGTTATGATTATAGTTATAAAGAACCTGCTGTTGAGACTTCTAGTGGTACTAATGTCCAAAATGTTCCAAGTTCTAAAGAAACTAGTGAAGGACGTATATATGATGGATACATTACTGATACAATTATTAATCCAACCAAAACACCTCAAGAAAAATTATCTGTAGTGGCTCGTGTTAAATTTAATGCTTCTAATATGAATACTTTTCAACAAATATTTGGTAACTGGCAATTAGGTGGTAGTGGTCTTACTTTGAGTAATAGGGGAATGACTAATAATAAAGCTTGTTTTTCAGCTTATATTTCCAATGGTAGTCCTTATAATTCAAGTTATCGTGAAGTTTGTAGTGAGGCCCCATTAGTAGCTAATACTTGGTATACATTAATTGGTACTTTTGATGGAACTGGTAAAAGAATGAGTATTTTTGTTGTTAATAATGGTGGCACTGTTACGGAACAAAGCGTTATTCTTGATGATGAATATTCAATTGATTCATCAACTATGTCTTATGCTGTTGGTGGTAATAAAGCTAGTGTTGAAGTTAAAAATAGTAATCTCTTCTATGGAATAATTTCTAATGCTATTGTTTACAAAGCAACACTAAGTAAAGAGGCAATAACAAAGTGTCTCAGCACAAGTATTAATACTGATTGTTTAAAAGAATATGAAGAATATCGTGGTCTTGATGCAATTAATCAAAAATTTGTCAAATAGTTAATACATAAAAGATATATACAAGAACTATAGCTATAAAAGAATGAATAATTCTTGCTAATAAAAAGTTCTTGTATTTTATTTTAGTATTACTAATGATACTACTTGTTTGTAAATGGACACTAAGTCCGCCAAATGATAAGAAAAAGGTTATTAATATTATTTTCATAACTATAGAAAAATGACTTCCTGCTACAAATTTAACACCTTGTGTCATTTCACAGATTCCTTTAATGAGAATCGCAAATGTTTCATTTAGTGTAAATATTTTACTAATGAGATTAGTAAGAATTAAGAAAATAATAATTATTCCTAAAAGAAGAATTAAGATATTAATTGTATTATAGATGGCATCACTAATTACGCTCGCAAAACTTTTACTATTATTAATTCTCTTTTTACTTGCTTCATCAATAGCTCTTTTTAAAGATACTTTTTCATAAGTATATTTACATTTAGGTCGAAAGATAATACCAATGATTAAATTCCCTAAGAAATGCGCTAAGAGAATAATAATTCCTAGTTTTTTATCTTTTAAAAGGACGGCACCAATCGTTCCCATAATAAATAAAGGGTTAGAAAAATGGGTAAATCTAATTAAGTGGTTGGCTTCTTGAACGCTAATTTTTTCTTCTTCTAATAATTGCTTAGTGTATTTAGAACCAGAAGGAAAACCTGATATAATACTTCCTAAAAAAGCAAAACTACAATTTCCCGAAAGACCAAAAATAATCATTAAATTTTTAAATATTTCACTCAAAAATTCAATGAAACCATAATTGACCAATAAATCAGCTATGATAAAAAAAGGAAATAATGAGGGAAAAACATTATAACTCCAAATATTGATTCCAAATAAAACACTATCAATTGTCTCTTTGGGAAAGTATAGAATAGAAAAGAGAATTAATAATAAAAAGATAATAATTGTTATACTTTTTAATTTTGTTTTCATAAAAGCCTCTTTCTTTGTTATAATTATTTTAGGATGTGATTATATGTTCAAAAAAGTATATGAAAAAGTTAAACATTATATAAGTGAAAATCTTGAAGAACTAATTTTTATTTTGGGTTTTTATGTCTTTTTAACATATCCATTACCTTATTATATTTTGACAAGTGGGGGAACAATTGATGTTAGTAATCGAGTTGAAATTAGTGATTCATATGAACAAAAAGGAAGTTTTAATCTTGCCTATGTCAATGAACTAAAAGGAACACTACCAACTTATTTATTAAGTTTTGTCATTCCTGATTGGACGCTTTATACTCAAGAAGACTATGCGATTGATGAAACAGAAGATGCAACTGATGTTACGAAAAGAGATCAATTGCTTTTAAAAGAGTCCTTACAAAATTCGACTAAAGTTGCTTATGAAGCTGCGGGAAAAGATTTTAAAATAAAAAAGACTTCATATTATATTTATTACGTAGAAGACTTCGTCAAAGATTATGCCGACATTAGAGTTGGTGATGAAATAATTTCTTATGATGACAATAAATTAACGGATATCGATGCGTATCGTACTTATGTCAATTCTAAGAAAGTTCAAGAAGAGATTACTATAACTATCAAAAGAGATAATAAAACGCTTAAAACTAAATTAAAAGTCTATGAAGAAGATGGCTCTAAATACACAGGAATAATGGTCTCTCAAATATATGATTATGAAACAGATCCGGAAATTACTTTTAAATTTCATCAAAATGAAAGTGGTTCAAGTGGGGGTCTAACGCTTGCGCTTGCGATTTATAATAAATTAACGAAAGAAGATATAACTAAAGGCTTAAAAATAGTTGGAACAGGAACCATTGAAAGTGATGGTAGTGTTGGCGAAATTGGTGGTGTTGAATATAAATTACAGGGTGCTGTTAAAGCGAAAGCTGATATCTTCATCGTTCCTCAGGGTGATAACTATAATACGGCTAAAAAACTAAAAGAAGAGAAAAACTATAAAATTACTTTGATTGAAGCAACAACCTTTGAAGAGACCTTAGAAAAATTGAAGAACTATAAGAAATAGAGACGATGTCTCTTTTTTTGTCGAAAAAAGGTATGTCTATTTTTAATAAACCCTTAATAATATTTTTTAGGAGGCCTAATATGAATAGAAAAATTAAGGGTTTAAGTGAAAAAGAAGTAATAGAGAATCGTAACAAATATGGAACTAATGATATAAATAGTAAAAGTAATAATTCCTTTATCAGTCTACTTATAAGTGCCTTGAAAGATCCAATTATTAAGATATTATTGATTGCTTTAGGAATAAAAGTTATCTTTTTATTTAAAGACTTTGATTGGTATGAAACAATTGGTATCATGTTAGCTATTTTTATTGCGACAACCATTTCTACTTTATCGGAATATGGTAGTGAGAAAGCTTTTGTAAAAATGCAAGAAGAAGCGAGTAAAACGCGATGTCGCGTCATGCGAGATGGGAAAATAGTTGAGATTAAAATAGATGATGTCGTCGTTTCCGATATAGTGGTCTTATCTTCTGGCGATAAAGTTCCCGCTGATGGTGTTATTATTAGCGGGGAAGTAAGTGTTGATGAGTCAAGTTTAAGTGGCGAGTCTCGGGAAATATACAAAGAAGAAATTACCAATTTTAATAATGTTCCCAATGAAAAAA
>CANQWJ010000060.1 GCA_947627525.1 uncultured Bacilli bacterium | reverse complement strand
AATATTAACCAAAATATTATTTTTAGTACAAATTTCAAGAATTGTCTTCAAATCGGAATGAAGTAAAGGTTCTCCTTTAACGTGCAAATAAATGTAATCAGTATATGGCTTTATCTTTTTAATAACTTCTAAAAACTCCAGACAACTCATCTCTTTTTTTGAACGAGTAGTATTACCACAAAAAGAACAATTTAAATTACAACGATTAGTTATCTCAACATATATCTTTTTAAACTTCATCTTCTACTCACTTTTCATCTCGAATAAAATATCACGAAGTTCCATAGCACGTTCGAAATCAAGATTTTTCGCAGCTTCACGCATTTCTTGTTCAATTCTTTCAATAGTCTTTTCGCGTTCCAATTTAGTTTCTTTTTTAGTTCCTTTGCTCTTTTTACTACTATCTTCATCGACATTAGAAATTAAGTCTCTTATTTCTTTATTAATAGTTGTTGGCGTGATGTTATGGATACGATTATACTCTTCTTGAATACTACGACGTCGAGCTGTCTCTTTCATAGCGTAATCCATGGAATCAGTAATGTTATCAGCATACATTATACAACGACCATTACTATTACGGGCACAACGTCCCATTGTTTGAATAAGACTGCGACCACTACGCAAGAAACCTTCTTTATCAGCATCCAAAATAGCGATTAAACTAACTTCAGGAATATCAATTCCTTCACGAAGTAAATTAATACCAACGACGCAGTCATATTTACCAAGACGCAAATCACGAATGATACGCATACGTTCCAAAGTTTTGACTTCGGTATGCAAATAAGCAACTTTAATATCAATTTCTTTTAAATAATTGGATAACTCTTCAGCCATTCGAATAGTAAGTGTCGTAATTAAAACACGCTCGTTCTTTTCAATACGATCTCTTATTTCACCAACTAAATCATCAATTTGTCCTTCAGTTGGACGCACTTCAACAATCGGATCAAGTAAACCCGTTGGACGAATGATCTGTTCAACATAATGATTGTTAACTTTTTCAAGTTCATAATCTCCTGGCGTTGCGGAAACATAAATAGCTTGATTAATTTTCTTTTCAAATTCTTCAAAACGAAGAGGACGATTATCCAAAGCACTAGGGAGACGGAAACCATATTCCACAAGGTTCATCTTACGGGCTCTATCACCATTATACATTCCTCTAACTTGGGGAAGAGTAACATGTGACTCATCAACAACTAAAAGGAAATCTTTAGGGAAGAAATCAATCAAGGTTGTTGGGGGTTCCCCTTCTTTACGACCAGACATCGGACGAGAATAATTCTCTATTCCTGTACAAAAACCCGTTTCACGAAGCATTTCCATATCATAATTAGTACGTTGTTCAATTCTTTGTGCCTCAATTAATTTATTTTCTTTCTTAAAATAAGCAATTCTTTCATCAAGTTCTTCTTTAATGCGAACTAATGCTTCTTCCATCTTCTCTTCACCAACGACAAAGTGACTAGCCGGAAATAAAGAAATGGTCTTTTTATTAACTTTTATAGCACCAGTTAAAGTATCAATTTCACTAATATGCTCTATTTCATCACCAAAGAATTCAATGCGATAACCATTAGTTCTCTCACTGGCAGGAATTATTTCTAAAACATCGCCTCTAACTCTAAAAGTACCCCTTTTAAAATCATAATCATTTCTTTCAAATAACATATCAACTAATTTATTTAAAACTTCATCACGATTAATCTCTTCACCAACAGTTAAAGTAAGCATCTTACTCTTATATTCATCAACTTCACCAATACCATAAATACATGAAACTGATGCGACAACAATAACATCATCTCTTGAAATTAAAGCACTTGTTGCTGAATGACGAAGTTCATCAATCTCATCATTGATTGAAGAATCTTTTTCAATGTAAGTATCAGTCGAAGGAACATAGGCTTCTGGTTGATAATAATCGTAATATGAGACAAAATATTCAACACGATTATCAGGAAATAGTTCTTTTAATTCGGAATATAGTTGTCCAGCAAGAGTCTTATTATGAGCAAGTACTAAAGTAGGTTTATTGACCTCTTTAATAACATTAGCAATCGTAAAGGTTTTACCAGTTCCTGTTGCTCCTAATAAAACTTGTTCTTTTTTACCAGATTTGATACCATCAACCAACTCTTTAATAGCTTCTGGTTGATCACCACTAGGCTTAAATTTTGATACCAAATTAAACATAGTCCCATCTCCCTAAAAATTCATACATATTTTATCATTTATTTATCGATAAAACAAGAAAACATAATTACCAATTATTGTTAATCATAACTTTTCCAAAAGATTGTTTTTTTGTTCTTTTTCTAATTCTTTAAGACTTTTATCTGGTGTTGGTAAATCTTCTGGCATTATTCCACCTAGTTCTTTTATTGTTTTTCTAACTGCTTTACCTACTTTATAATGTGTATTTATAGCTACTTTTTCACTATTTTCAACTTGCTTATTTAGTAATGATTCTGTTTGCGTTATTCTAAATATATTAGCTCCTAGTTCTACACTACCCATATTATCTAATATATCTTCACGGTATCTTAATCCCTTTCTCTTAGCAATGTCATCAGCAGTTTCCCCATTGTATAAACCTTTATAACCAGAATTATGGAATTTATCAAAGTTTTTTACACCGACTTTTTTAGCTGCTTTATTTAAGGAATAATTCCCTTTTCTTGTCAAATTTCTTTGATAAAATCTTTTTTCGTCTTCAGAAAGTTCACTATATTCTTTTTCATTAAGTTCTTGCTTTCGCGTTTGGATGGCGAAATAAGTTTGAGCAAGGGCAATACTCTCTTTTCTACTATCGCCATTTTGTGCAATTAAATAACATGCATATCTACTTAGCCTATAATCCTTTTGTTTTCTCTTAGCACCAGACCCTATTTCAACCATTTTCCCGACGTCGGCAAAATGGTCAATAACCGCTAAATCACTACTTATACAAGCATTTTTAGCTTTATTAATAATTAAATTAAAATTACTCCATTTGGTATATTCCAAGGCCAACATTAACTCGCGAGCATACCAAAATTCTTTACCATTTTTATCAATGTGTTTTATATTTTCAAAAGTTTTTATATTATATTCTATATTTTTCATACCTCTACCTCTCACTATCCATTACTTAATAACCATTGTCCACTATTAGTGAACTATCAACATTATATAACTAAAACAAATGTTTGACAATAAAAATTTTATATAAATTTTAAAATAATTATTTTTTTCAAATTTATTAAAATATATAATGATGTATATAAAAATTTTTTTAATATTTTGTAATATTTTTCTTTTTTAAATTGTTATTATAGTGAAAGCTTTCAAATACATGGAGGTAGTTTATGGATGATGAATTTATAAGAATATTCAATTTATATAAAAACGATATTTATCGTCTATCTTATAGTTATACTAAAAACATTTCTGATAGTGATGACGTTGTTCAAAACACGTTTATTAAACTATATAAAAATAATGAATTATTAGAAAAAAGTGATAAAGAAATAAAAAAATGGCTAATTAGAGTAGCCATCAATGAATGTAAAAATCTTATTTTATCAAGTTGGAAAAAGAAAATAACAGCTTTAACAGATCGCGAAGAAAATATTGGTGAGGAAGTTGATCATAATGAAATATTAGATGCTGTTTTTAAGTTACCGAAAAAATATCGTATTGTCTTATATCTATATTATTATGAAGGATATAAAGTAAAAGAAATATCTTCGATATTAAAAATATCGGAATCAAATATTCAAGTTAGACTACTTCGTGCTAGGAAACAATTGAAAGAAATTTTAAAGGAGGCATATAACTATGAAGGATAAAAATTTTATAAATGCTTTTAAAAAAATCAATGTTTCTAATAATTTAGAAAGGAATATATTAAATATGACTGTTAATAAAGAAGTTAAAAAAAGAAAGTTTAAATTGGCATATCTTGCTATTATAGCTGTTCTTATAACTGGTTTTTCTCTATCTTTTGTTTATGCCAAAGAAATTAAAGGCTTGATTAAAGATTGGTCATTAAAAATTGGTCTTGGTGATGAAGAAGGAACAGTAGTTGATTCTAAAAATAAATTTGGAAACAAAATTGTTCCAGATGATATTAAAATACAAGAGACACAGAATATAGTAGATGGTCACTATGTAATTGTAGAAGAACCTGAAGAACCAGAAAAAATGACATTCAGAGAAGTAGAGAATATGTTAGGTTTCAATATTTTAAATCTTGAACAATATTTTGATAAAGAAGTTGATTATGACACTTTTTCTTATGATGCAAAAACTAAAAAATATGGTAAACCCAAAAGAGTATATATAGGTATTGATATGAATGATTATGTTGATAAAAATTGTAAGTATATTTCTGAAGAAAATAGTTATGATTGTAGTTATATTGATCTTACAGCAAAAATCTTAACTCAATACGCTGATGAAAGAGACTTTAAAACAGTTGAAGAAGAAATAGCTTGTGAAGGAGATAAGATTTTAGAAGAAACTTATCATTCTAAAAATCTTGATGTTGATGTAACTTTTTATACAAAGGGATATGATTCAAATTTGCAAACTGCTATATTTACTTATGACAATATTGTGTACTCTCTACATAGTAATCGTGTAACTCGTGAAAAACTAATCGAAATAATTGAAAACCTAAAATAAAAAGGTGTGAAATAAAATTCACATCTTTTTCTTATTTTTATATCTTTGCTATCATCAAATTACTTGAAGAATACTTTTTTAAACCTTTATAAAATACTAAAAAGGCCAATATGACAATAAATATTGTTGCCATAATAACTATTAGAAAAGAACCTAAATCAAAATTTACCATTACTCTAACAGGAATATAATTAACTATACCTACTGGTATTAGAGTAAATAATAATATTTTAACAATTCCTTTAAAGATACCATCTGGATAAGTAGCAAAGTTAGTCATTAAACCATTACCAGTATCAGCAATTATATCAGATTTACTAAACCAAAAACTTAAACTTGATAAAATGATTGAAATACTTGTTAAAAAGATTCCACCAATTATACAAAAGAAAGTGAACAATAAAAAGTTAGGTAAAGTAACTCCATAAATAAATAATGTTATATAAGCATAAATCATATCTCCTAATGCTGAAGTATCAATATCGGTCGTTATAGCTGAAATTAAAATATTCTTTGGTTGGACTAAATAAGAATCTAATTTTCCAGTATTAATAGTATCAGATAAACTAAAAGCTTTTTTAAAGAAGAAATGAGCAACACCATAAGTACCAGAAGCAATTCCCCAAAGTAATAATACTTGTTTAAAAGTATATCCTCCAACATTATCTTTTAAAGAATAAAGAATTATCCATTGAACAATAAAACTAGCATTATTTAAAACCATGAAAATAATATTAGTTAAAAAAGTCGTTTTGTTTAACATTTCACGAATTAAAGCATATTTAATAGATAACCATGATATCTTTAATTGATTTTTAACCACCATTAACATTTAAATTCTTCACCCCTTTCTTATAAAGAATAGTACAAAGACCATAAGCAATTAAAATATAAATTAATTGCCAAAAAATAATTGTTATAAAGTTTGTCCAAGAAAATTCAACAAATAATTTGGCTGGTCCATAAGATACAACATATATTGGACTATACTTCAAAATTGGTTGCATTACTTTTGGAAAATACTCAATTGGAAAAATGGTACCAAGCACTAGCATAGCTTTACTATATAACCAATAAAAGGGATTAGAGTCTTCGATGATGAATGCTAGTAAACCGATAAAGATAATTAAAAGAGTACTTATAACAGTCGCAAGAATTCCTGATAATAGGACAGCTAATATACTTAAAATATTTAAATTAGGAAAACTACCTAAGAAAATAAATCCTAAAATCATTCCTAAAATAATATATAGTATTCCCCTAATAGTCGCAGATCCTAAATGACTAAAAAGAGAGTAACCAATATAACTATATGGTTTATTTATGTTGTAAGCAATATTACCACCACGAACATCATCACATATCTTACGACATAACTTTCTTCCACCTAAAGAACTCCATAATATTTCTGTTATAATTACATACCAAATCATTTGATTCATGTTATAACCATTAATTAATTCATTAGGATCATTATAGATATACTTCCACAAATTCAAAAAAATGAACAATATGATGACATATCCTATAAAACCGATGAGAATATTGAATACATATTGTAACTCACTCATTATCTCGGATTTGTAGATAAATAAATACTTTCTCACTCTTTTCCCTCTTTTTTATAAATATCACTAATAATATCTTCTAGAGGTACATTAGAAATATTTATATCAATAATATTATCGGGATTTAAAAGTTTTAGTGCATCGGCAACACTTCTTTTTTGAATATCAACTTCAATCTTTAAGTTATATCCTTTATCTTTAAGAATAGTTATACCATCTTCATCATCTAAATTTACTCTTTCTTTCATCTTGGCATCAACAATTTTCTTATTCAAGTAATGGTACTTCAAATTTTCCATTGTATCATCTAGAACAACTTGTCCATTATTAATAATAATTACTCTTTTACAAAGTTTTTCAATATCTGATACATCATGACTTGTCAAAAAGACAGTTGTTTTATATTCTTTATTCATTCTTTTTATCAAAGTTCTAATGTTTTCTTTAACGACAGGGTCTAAGCCAATTGTTGGTTCATCTAAAAATAATATTTTAGGCTCATGAATTAAAGATGCAACAATTTCACAACGAATTCTTTGACCTAAACTCAAGTTACGAACAGGAGTATTGATAAAATCGTCTAATTCAAATAACATCTTTAACTCTTCTATCTTTTTTTCAACTCTTGATTCAGGAATGTCATAAATAGCACCAAAAAACTTAAAGTTATCATATGGTGTTAAATGTGTCCATAATTGTTCTTTTTGCCCAAAGACAGTACCAATTTCATAAGCTAATTTTTTTCGTTCTTTTTGTGGATCAATTCCTAAAACCTTAATAGAACCATTATTGGGATATAAAATACCTGTTAACATCTTAATAGTTGTACTCTTACCAGCCCCATTTGGTCCAATAAAAGCAATCATTTCCCCTTTCTCTACTTCAAAACTAATATTTTTAACTGCTCTTACAATTTTATATTTTGGTTTAATTATTGCTTTAAGACTGTTTTTTAAACCTTTTTCTTTTACTTTTACTTTAAAATTTTTAGATAATTTTTTTACTTCTATAATAGCCATATCTATCACACTCCTATACTAAATAATTCTTTTATAACAGAGAAAGTTTATTCTATATAAGTATATCATAAAGAATATTAAGATAATAAAAAAGCACGAAGTTCTACAAAAAATAGTGACTCCGTACTTTCGTATCGTGTAAGATTCTTTTAATCCCTATGTAGCTCAGTAAATTACTTTATACATACTCACAAGTATTATTTTTTCTTTTCTTCCAATTTTTTAATTTTAGGAAAATCCAAGTTCTTTGGTTCTCTTGGAACTAATTTACCAGTTA
>CANQWJ010000059.1 GCA_947627525.1 uncultured Bacilli bacterium | reverse complement strand
CACAAGTATACGTTTTATCTAAAGAAGAAGGTGGACGTCATACTCCATTCTTTGCAAACTATAGACCACAATTCTACTTCAGAACTACTGATGTAACTGGAGTTATCGAATTACCAAGTGGTGTAGATATGGTTATGCCAGGTGATAACGTAGAAATTACTGTTGAATTAATTCACCCAATTGCTATTGAAAATGGTACTAAATTCTCTATCCGTGAAGGTGGAAGAACTGTTGGTGCTGGTAACGTAAGTAGCATTATTGAATAATTTAAAAGTTAATAAACCAATTACGAATTATCGTAGTTGGTTTTTTGTTGCCAAAAAAAAATAAACACATTGCTGTGTTTGTTTTTTACTTTTTAGTTGTAACTCCTTTATAAAGAGAGTACATAGGATTATTAATGATTAGATTGAATTCACCAATATATTCATTAGCAACAGTATTATAACTCAATTTCATTTCATTTAATCCTTTAAATCTATTTTCTTCTTTTTTAAATTTACCTGCGATAGCACCCATATTGAAAACTTCAATATTACTATTAGCGTATTTTTCAATTATTTTCCATTTCGTTAAATAATTAGCCGCAAGGTTTTTATAACGGCGATCATAACCTTCAACTATTAAAAAGATTTTATTTTTAACTTTTAATGTTATAGTTGCCCCAACAATTAAACCTTCAGGATGATTCTTTAATAATTCTGTTGCTTCAACCATATATTTTTTATAGGCACTAAGTAGTTTATCAGAGTCCATTTTCTTATTTAAGACACTACTCATGTTTTTACCTTTATATCCATTTGATTGGATTATGTTGGTTAAATAATCATTCATTTCTAGTTCTTTTTCATATAAATATTTACTATTTTCAACATAAGTTTTAGTATCTAAGTGTGCATAATATATTTCCAAATTTTGTCCAAATACGTTATGCATTTGTTCATAATATTTTAGTGATACTTTATCTTTATCTTTAATTAGATGGTATATTTGTTGGAAATTATATTTATTATCCTTATAGACACTCAATCCATATTTTGTTGCTTTACGAAGTTTATTTCTTGTTTGTTTACTTAAATTTTTAAACAGAGTTATGGTGTTTTCGTGTAAATTTAATTCAGCTTCAAAGCGTGGTTTAACAGATTCAAAATAAGCATTGAATCCACAATGCGTAAAGCCACAACTTTTTAGACATTGCATAGTTTGATTAATTCTATTGTTTTGAGCAATTATATTACCTTTACGATCACGCTTTGAACAGATTATTAATGGATCCATTTTTAATGTTAAAAAGTGTTCTTTATTTAGAAAAGATTTTAGTTCTTTAATTGCTGATTTAACTAAAGGATAATTATTATAGTCTAAAATGATACCGCGAGGTAAATAAGCATATTTGAATCCCATGAATATTGGTTTATGAAGTAAAAGAGTTGCTCCTACTAATTGATTATTTTCTTCAAAACCGAGGTATTCATCTTTTAGTCCAAAACGACTCAATAGAGCTCCATAAGCTGATGTTTGAAAATAGCTACAATAGTTGATACTAGCAATAAATTTGTCAAAAGCATCAGGACTCAATTTAACTATTCTCATACATCCACCTCCATTTATTCGTTATAATTATAACATACAATTTTCTTATTTTAAACAAATACCGCATAAATATTTATTTATTCGGAAGAATATATTGTAGGTGATAAAATGAAAATAGTCAATATAAAAGGAAGAGAAGTTTTAGATTCAAGAGGATATCCGACAGTTGAAGTGGAAATGCAGTTGGAAAATGATAAAGTTTATCGTTCGATGGTTCCTAGTGGTGCTTCAACAGGAAAGAGAGAAGGTTTAGAATTACGAGATTGTGATATTAATAGATATAATGGCAAAGGTGTTTTAAAAGCTGTTAATAATGTCAATACAGTTATTAGAGATGCGTTATTAAATAAAGATGTTACAGATGTTGATGAGATACTGTTAAAGTTAGATGAAACGGAAAATAAAAGTGTTTTGGGAGTGAATGCTATTTTACCAGTTTCCATTTGTGCTTTTAAATATGAGATGGAGATAGAGCCTAAAAGAAATAAAAAAGAGCCAAAGATTATGTGCAATATCATTAATGGTGGAGTTCATTCTGATAATGATATCGATATTCAAGAATTTATGATTGTTCCCAATGGTAAAAATATTTCGGAAAGTATTAGGATGGCTAGTGAAGTCTTTCATAATTTAAAAACTATTTTAAAAGAAAATAATTATTCTACCGCAGTTGGTGATGAGGGTGGTTTTAGTCCTGAACTAAAAACGACAGAAGAAGTGTTAGAGTACTTAGAGAAAGCGGTTACTAAGAGTAATTATGAATTTGGAAAAGATATTTTTGTTGGATTAGATGTAGCTGCATCACAATTATTTAAAGATGAATCATATACATTGGACAATAATAATTATACTAGTAGTGAACTAATTGATAGATACTCTACATTAATAAAAAAGTATCCCATTATTTCTTTAGAAGATCCTTTTGATGAAAATGACTTTTCGAATCATTCTAAACTTACAAAAAAGATTGGTAAAGATGTCATGATTGTTGGCGATGACCTTTTTACGACAAATTCTAAATATTTGCAAAAAGGGATAGAAGAAAAGAGTTGTAATGCAATTCTTATCAAGCCTAATCAAATCGGAACGATAAAGGAAGTAATAGAAACCGTTTCCTTAGCCAAAGAAAATAATTATAAAGTTGTCTTTTCTCATCGTAGTGGTGATACCGAAGACTATTTTATTGCGGATCTTGCTGTCTATCTTGGTGCTGATTATGTTAAATTTGGGTCAATGTCTAGAAGTGAACGTACTTCTAAATACAATGAATTAATGAGAATCTTTGAGGAATAAGTTAACTTTTATTGATTTTTTGTAATAAATATGCTAAATTAAATAGGCAAGGAGGGATATTATGGAAACATTTATGATCATAATTTCTATTCTATTGATAGCCATAGTATTATTACAAAGTAACAAAGCTGAGAGTGCTTCTCAAATTATAACTGGTGGAAACTCTGATTTATTTAGTAATCGTAAAGAAAGAGGACTAGAATTATTTATTAGTAGATTAACACTTTTATTGGGTTTAACATTCTTTGTTGTCAGTCTCGTAATGGAATTTATGTAGTAATATAGAACTATCATTAGTTCTTTTTTTATTGTATAATGAAAATAGAGGTGTTGATATGAAAGATAGAATACTTGAAATATTAAATAATTCCAATAAGGCTTTAACAGTTGAAGATATCGATAATCGTCTAGAATTGAAAGATGTTAATGAAACAAAAGAACTCTTTAAAGTATTGAAAGAACTAGAAGAAGATGGTGAAATATATCATTCTAATAAAGATAAATATATGCCTTTTAATAATGGACCTTTGAAAAAGGGTATTATTAGAATGAATCGTAAAGGATATGGTTTTGTTGAAGTAGAGGGTTCAGAAGATATCTTTATTTCAAGTGATAATATCAATAACGCTATTCATAATGATGTAGTAGTCGTTGAAGTTTTAAAAAGAAAAGATGATGGTCGCTTAGAAGGACGTATTGTCAGAACTATTAAAAGAGATTTATCAACAGTTGTTGGTGAAATTTTATATAAAGGAAAAACTTGTACTGTCATACCTGATGATAAAAAACTAAATGTTGAATTGACAATAAATACCGATAAAGAAAATCTTGGTTTAGTTGATGGACATAAAGTAATAGTTAAAATTGATAAGATGTTATCTAAAGGGAAATATTTATGTACTCTTGAAAAGATTATAGGACATAAAAATGATCCTGGAGTTGATATTTTGTCAATCGTTTATAACTATGAAATAAAGGATACTTTTGATGAAGAAACTATTGCCGAACTTGATAATATTCCAGAGAGTGTTTCCGAAAAAGAAAAAGTGGGAAGACGCGACTTAACTAACGAAATGATTTTTACGATTGATGGTGATGATACTAAGGATATAGATGATGCTATTTCTTTGGAAAAATTGGATAATGGTCACTATAAGTTAGGTGTTCATATTGCTGATGTAAGTTATTACGTTAAAGAAGGAAGTGCTCTTGATAATGAAGCAATGATGCGTGGAACTAGTGTTTATTTAGTTGATAGAGTTATTCCAATGCTTCCGCATAAATTATCAAATGGTATTTGTTCTCTAAATCCGGGTGTTGAACGTTTGGCTATTTCTTGTGTTATGGAAATTGATGAACAAGGTAAACAAGTTGATTATGAGATATTTGAAAGTGTTATTAAATCACGTATTCAAATGACTTATAAGAAAGTTAATCAAGTTATTGAAGAAGATATTATTCCTGAAGGTTATGAAGATTTTGCGCAAAAACTAAAAGAGATGGATGAACTTTCACAGATTGTTCGTAAGGCCAAAGTAGCTCGTGGTTACATTGATTTTGATGTTGATGAAGCAAAAATATTAGTAGATGATAAATGTCATCCAACCGATGTTGTTCTACGTGATCGTGGTCGCGGTGAAAATATGATTGAAGATTTTATGATTTGTGCAAATGAATGTGTTGCTAGTCATATATTTTATATGAATCTACCATTTATTTATCGTGTTCATGAATATCCAAAAGAAGAAAAAATTCGTGAATTCTTATCTTACCTTCAAACACTTGGAATAACAGTAAGAGGAAACATTAAAGATGTTAGTCCAAAAGCTATGCAAAACCTACTATACAGTTTGAAGAAAGAAAAAATGTATAAGATTCTTGCCAGTCAACTTTTAAGAAATATGCAAAAAGCTATCTATCTTCCTCAAAATTTAGGACATTATGGATTAGCTAGTAAGTGTTATACACATTTTACTTCACCAATTAGAAGATATCCTGATACGACAGTTCATCGTTTGTTAAGAACATATTTATTCAATAAAGATATGTCACCACAAACAATTTCTAAATGGGAAGAGAAGTTAGTTTTTATTGCTGATAACTCATCACAAAAAGAACGTGATTCGGTTGATTGTGAGCGTGATGTTGAATCAATGAAAATGGCTGAATACATGGAAGATCACATTGGTGAAACTTTTGAAGGTATGATTTCTGGTGTAACAAATTTTGGAATGTTTGTTCAGTTAGATAATTTGATTGAGGGATTAGTTCACATTAATGACATGGATGATTTTTATCATTATGATGAGGTTGCTCAAACATTGACTGGGGAACGTACAAAGAAAAAATATAGTTTAGGAGACCGCGTTCTAGTTAAGACAGTCCGTGCTTCCAAAGAAGAAAAAGCAGTAGACTTTGAAATTATAAAAAAGATAGGTGAGAATGATGCAAACTATCAAGAAGAGGAAGAAAAGAAAAAATAGAATAATTTTTCTTTTATTACTAGTATTTTTATTAGTACTAACCTTTTTAGGTTTTGTAATTAAAGTAGTTTTCTTTGATGCAAAAAACAAGGAAGTAAAACAAGATGATAAACCTGACAATAAAGTTCTTGTCGAAGAAGAAATAGTTGAAGAAGATCCCATTAAAAGATATTCTTTATCTTTGATAATGGGAGGAGACGCTTTAATACACAGTTCTGTTTATAGTGATGCTAAGAAAAATGGTAAATATGATTTTACTAAAATGTTAGAAAATGTTAAACCTATTATTAGTAAATATGATTTAGCGTACTATAACCAAGAAACTATTTTAGGGGGAACTGAATTAGGACTATCATCTTATCCGACTTTTAATTCACCATATGAAGTAGGAGATGCTTTTATCGATGCTGGATTTAACGTTGTTAGTCTTGCGAACAATCATACTTTGGATAAAGGTTCTAAAGCTATTATCAATTCTCGTAAATATTGGAATAGTAAAGATGTCATGGTTAATGGTAGCGCAACGAGTAAAGAAGAAAAGGATAATATTGATATAAGAGAAAAGAATGGTATTACTTATGCATTATTATCCTATACAACTTCAACTAATGGGTTAACTCGTAAAAATGATTATTATGTCAATTGGTATAGTGATGCAGCTGTTAAGAAGGATGTTGAAAAAATTCGTGATAAAGTTGATTTCTTAATGGTGGCAATGCATTGGGGTGTTGAATACAATACAAGTGTTAGTGCTAATCAAAAAAAGACAGCGAAATATCTTGCTAGTCTTGGTGTTGATCTTGTCATTGGCTGTCATCCTCACGTCATTGAACCAGTTGAATACATTGGTGACACATTAGTAATTTATTCACTTGGGAACTTCCTATCAGGACAGACAACTGATGATAGACTAAGTGGACTATTAATGAGTGTTGAAGTAAATAAAACAGTTGATACAACGACAAACACAACGACAGTTAGTGTTGATAATCCAACCGCCGAATTTATTTATACATATTCAGATCGAAGTACGAAAATGCGTAAAGGTTTTAAAATATATCCTTATTCAATGTTAAATGAAAAACTATTTAAAAATTATAAGAGTATGTATAATACTTTAAAAAAACGTGTTACTAGTTTGGATGATTCTATTACTGTTGTAGGACTTGCGGGGTGATTATATGGAAATATTAAATAGAAAGGCACGACACGATTATTTCATTGAAGATGAATTTGAATGTGGTCTCGTTTTAACTGGAACAGAGATAAAATCAATTCGTCAAGGATCTTGTAATATTGGTGATAGTTACGCTATTATTCGTAATAATGAAATTTTTGTTTTGAATATGTTCATTGGCATTTATAAGGAAGGAAATATCTTTAATCACGAAGAGACAAGAACTAGAAAACTTTTGATGCATAAGAAAGAAATATTAAAATTAAATGATAAAATTCGTCTAGAAGGATATACATTAATACCTTTAAAAGTATATTTTGTTAAAAATAAAGCCAAACTTTTATTAGGTTTATGTAAAGGTAAAAAGAATTACGATAAACGTGAATCTATTAAAGAACGTGATATTAAACGTCAAATAGAAAAACAAAATAAAAAAAGATATTAGTATCATTGAATAAACTAATTATTTATGATATAATGTCTTCACATATGGGGTCGATTTTGGTTTCGACGGGATTATTTGGACATAGATGGCAAGTAGGTGGCAACCTTAAATGCGAACAAAAATAAATGCTAACAAAGCAAAATCTGTACTAGCTAACTTGTTTGGTGCTAATGCATCAGCAGTTGCTTTTGCCTAATTTAATAGAATGGCGTACACTCTTTTAACTTTTGCTCGTGAAAGTTAACAAGGGTTCATTTTAACGAGATATATCACTATTTTGTTTAGGGATAGTGATGAATATTACTAAACTAGCTAAATAGTAATTCGTTAATTTAGTTTCTATTTAGTAAAATTTGAAAGTTAACTAAACTTGTAGAAGTCTATGAATCATTGGTTTCGGACGGGAGTTCAACTCTCCCCGGCTCCACCAGGTTGATAGGAAACTCGAACTTTTATAGTTCGAGTTTTAAAATGTTTTAGTTTATGATAAAATATTTATAGATTGAAATTGCCATGTTTGTCAATTTAAAAAACACATTTGCATATTGTCAAAAACAATATGTTTGTAGGGGAATAAAAATGGAATACAAAGAATTTGCAAAATATTATGATATATTTTATAAAAATAAAAATTATGTT
>CANQWJ010000058.1 GCA_947627525.1 uncultured Bacilli bacterium | reverse complement strand
TAAAGCAACCTTACGAATACATTATACTACATATTTTTAAAAAAGAAAAGACCATTGACTTTGTCAACAGTCTGAGATGTTAACTTTAACATCTCTTAGTTTTTACTCGTAACAGCAATACCATCACCGACATCATAAAAGATAGTACTATAATTTTCATTTTCTTCTAAGAAAGTACGATAATCTTTTATTTTACGGACCAAACCCCTTAAATTATGAGATTTAATTTCGCTTTCATCTTTATCAACATAACCATGGAATTTCATATTATCTGTAATGATATAACCATTATCAGTTAATAAATTTTCAAATTTTTCAAAAAAATTACGATTTTGTCCTTTAGCAGCATCAATAAATATTAAATCAAATTCCCCTTCGATTTTAGCATCTAGTGCATCTTGAAATAATAGTGTTATTCTGTCTTCTAAAGCAAATTTTTTAATATTTTTAACGGCTTCTAAATATCTATTTTCATCACGCTCAATTGTTGTAACCTTTAATTTAGGATTAGCAAGAGCCATGGAGATTGCCGAAAAACCAATCGCTGTTCCAATTTCTAAAACATTTTCCGTTTGATGTTTAATGACAAAATTAGTAAGAAAATTTATCCCTTCATCATTCATGATGGGAACATTATTTTCTTTAGCATACTCTTTAATTTCCTTAATTAAGGAATAATTACTAGTTCCATTCATACCAAGCACCTTCGCTTTTCAATTTTTCAATTATGGCAAGATGTTCATTATATGTTTTAGTAAAATAAACTTTTCCATTTTTATCAGCTACAAAATAGTAATAAGGAGAATTTTCTTCAGGATATAAGACACCTTTTATTGAAGACTCACTAGGATTAGAAATAGGACCAATTGGTAATTTTCCAACCATGCTACTAGAACGCGTATTATAAGCATTAATTGCGTTTATTTCGTCCTTTCGCAAATCTCTTTCATTCATTTCGACTTTTGCAGCATAATAAGTTGTTACATCACTTCCAAGGGACATATTATGATTAAGACGATTATAGAATACAGAAGCGATACCACGACGAGCTTCTTCACCTTTTCCTTCTAATTCAACAATTGATGAAAGAGTTAAAATCTCATGAACACTATATTTATTACCATTAATAACGCCTTTATATTTCTCTAATACTTTTCCCATTTGATCTAACATAACTTTAAATATATCTTTAACTGTAACATCTTTATTTTTAAATTTATAAGTATTAGGATATAAATAACCCTCTAAAGAATAATAAATATTAGGATTTTTTATACTCTCATCAATAAACCAATAATTTTTTATTAATTCATCTAAATAAGCAGTATCTTTTAAAAGATTATAGACATCATCCTCTTTATTATTAGTATTTTTAGCAATGATACTAGCTACTTTTCGCATATTAATTCCTTCTTGAAAAGTAATACTTATCTCATCAGGATTATAACCATTCCCCTCTTGAAGCGTCTTGACTATTTCTTCAAGACTCATACTCTTTGATAAAGTATAGGTCGTTGCTTTCATATTATTTACTTTATAAATTCTACAATACACACTAAAGAACTTAGCACTTTTAATCAAATCTTTCTCTTTTAAAATAGTACCAATATTTTTAACTGATGCCCCACTAGGTATTTCAACAACAATTTTTTCAGTACTATTCTTATCAACAGGCTTTAAATTGTAATTGTATAAACAGCAAACAACCACAATTAAGATAGCCATACTGAAAAAGAAAAAAATCATTATGTTTCTTAATGTTTTCATACTTCAAAAAAGAAAACGTCTTATTGGGCGTCTTTATCTCCTTCATTAGAATTAGGTGCTGTTTTCTTTTTTATTTCTTCTTGTAAAGTATTTAAAATCGTTTCGATTATTTTCCATTCTTGTTCTGTTTCAATTGGATCTAAGCGTGGATTTTCTTGTTTTGGATCATAGATAGATGCGAAAACTTGAATATTTCCAGCTTCATCCTTGGTATTATCAGTATATACAATATAACTCTTATTAGTTTCTTCAGAATCAAATGTAAACAAAATATCACAAACGATTTCTCTTCCTTCTTCATTAATTACTTTAAAAGTATTATTTTCCATAATTGTTCTCCTTATCTATTTCTATCTAAATATGACTGTAAAATTATTGTCGCAGCCATACTATCAATAACTTTTTTTCTTTTTTTACGGGAAGTATCATTCTTTATTAAAAGATTTTCGGCTTCTTTGGTTGTTAGTCTTTCATCTTCTAGATAAACAGGAAGATGGGTCTTTTTTTCTAACATATCTTTAAACTGTAATGATAATTCACCTTTTGGACCAATAGTATTATTCATATTTTTAGGTAATCCTAATACTAAAGCATCAATATTTTTTTCTTGAACGACATCCCAAACATCTTGAACTAAGCGCTCATATTCTTCATTATGTCTTATTATCTTATAACTTGAGGCGATAATTCCAGAAGAATCACTAAGAGCCATTCCCAGCGTTCGGCTGCCCAAGTCTAAACCTAAATAACGCATTATTCTTTGTTCATGTAGTTCCTTAAAAGAACTTCAATAATTTTATTACGTTCTAATGTTGAAATCTTTTTACGAGCTTCTTTATGGGAAGAAATATATCCAGGATCACCACTCATAAGATAACCAACTAATTGATTAATGGGATTGTATCCTCTTTCTTCTAATGCAAGATAGACGTCATTTAAAACATCTTTAATCATTTCTTCTTGAAACTCTTCAACATCATAAACAGAAGTTGGACTTTCTCTCATACTATCACCTCAACTATTATAATTTTAACATTTTTCTAATTTAATATCAACATAAGAAAAGAAAAAAGCTATTGCTAGCTTTAAAAAGTATGTTGCATCATTAAATAACATAAGAAAGCAATAATTACTAAAGTTATAATACAACCATTTATTTTTTCTTGCGTTGTACTCTTATATTTAACACCAAGAGCCATCATTGATGTAAAACCACCAATTAAACCACCAATATGCGCAAAATTATCAATGCCACTTGATGTAAAACCAATAATTAAGTTCAAAACAATTAAAGGAATTATTTGACTATTTATAACACCACCTAAATAAACGCGATAATGTTGACCAAAATATAGTAAGGCTCCCATTAAACCGAAGATGGCACCACTAGCACCAACGCCAACAAAGATACCACTATGAAGAGCCACCGATAACAAGTTACCAATTACCCCACCAATTAAATAAACGGCTATATATTTTGCTTTACCAATGAAACTCTCCAATTGTTTTCCAATGACATACAAAGCATACATGTTGAAAAACAAATGCATGATGTTAGCATGTAAAAACATTCCTGTAAACAAACGATAAAACTGATTACCAGCAATAATACCAACATTCCATACAGCACCATAACCAACGATGATATCTTCATAGAAAAGTTGAATTAGAAAGATAAGAACATTAATGGCGATCAAAGTATATGTGACATAAGGTGTCTTAGGTTTAAAAACATCATTAACCATTTCAGCATCTTTCTTATTCTTACGATTAATATCCGAAGTAATTTTCATAAATAGACGAACTCCTTCTTCACTAAACTTTAACTTTTTACTGATATCAGGAAAAACTTCTTTTAGAAATCCATACTTTTGAATATCATCAGTCTCGTATAAATAAATGGAATCAATGCCCTCTTTCTTATCGAGATGAACATTATCACCTAAATCAGTAAAGATACTTAATACTTTCATATCAAAAGAAAAAGTCTTTTTCTTTATCTTTTTAACAACACGGCGCGTCTTAAAAGTATCAAATTCCAATTGTTCATCGTTATGAACATGTCCTGATACAATTCTTACTATTTTATATTCACTTTCTAAATTCTCCAACCAAATCTCATCTTCAGCCCCTTGAAGAATAATTGGATTATAATTTTTTTCCGTGATGAAATAATGAAGTAGTTTCATAACTATCTCATTTTTACGATCCATTATACCATCCATATTATCCCTCCATTCATTTACTTATTATATAACAAAAACACTAATTTTTACACTTATTTTAGATAATTTATTCATTTTCAAGACTTTTTAAAAAGTCCTTAAATTCTTTTGGTACATCACATTCAAAATAAAGTTCTTTTTTCGTAATAGGATGAACAAAACGAATACTTTTCGAATGTAACATTTGTCCAAAAGGAGTCGTCTTTTTACTCTTGTTGTAAACAGGATCATTAGAAATAGGAAATCCAATATATTGCATATGTACTCTTATTTGATGCGTTCTTCCCGTTTCGAGTTTACATTCGATTAAAGTATTATTTTTAAAACGTTTCAACACGCGAAAATGCGTAATGGCATCCTTACTATTGACATCCGTTACCAACATCTTTTGACGATTGTTAGGGTCTCTTCCAATTGGAGCATCAATCGTTCCCGTCTCATTCTTAATAACGCCATCAACAATCGCTAAATAAAGACGTTCTACTTCTTTTTTCTTAATCATTTCACTTAATAAGAAATGCGTTTTATCATCTTTTGCGACCACTAATAAACCACTCGTATCTTTATCAATTCGATGAACAATTCCTGGTCTTATCGCATCGTTAGATAAAGAAAACTTTCCTAGTAAAGCATTAACTAATGTTCCACTATAGTTTCCAGGAGCGGGATGAACAACCATACCACTCTTTTTATTGATAATTAACAAATATTCATCTTCATAAACAATATCAAGGGGAATATCTTCTTTTTCAATATTGATTTCAAAATTCAATTCATCATGAACTTCAATTAAGTCTTCCATTTTCACTTTATAACTACTATTGACGACTTTACCATTTACTTTTATTTTTTCTTCTTTAATTAATTTTTGAACTTTACTACGACTAATATCTAATTCTTCTTTTAAATACTGATCAAGACGAATGTTGTCCTTTTCGCTTTTTATGTTCATTTATTTCACCCCTAACTACATCGATAAACATCAACATTATACCAATAACTATAAAACAGTCCGCTATGTTAAAAACAGGATAATCATAACCAAAAAGATAAAAATTTAAGAAGTCAGTAACATAACCATTGATGATTCGATCTATTAAATTACCAATAATACCAGCAAATAATAAACTATAATAAGTAATTGTTAATTTTGACAACTCTTTTTCTTTTCTTAAAAAAAAGATCAACATAATAACGACAGCTACACTAATAAGCGCAAGCCAAATGACATTACCAGAAAATATTCCCCAAGCTCCACCCGTATTTTTAACAAAGGTTATATAGAAAAAATTATGAATTATTTCAATTCCTCTTCCGGAAATAACTTTAAATGGACCAATTGAACCACCACTCATAAGCATTCTTGATAGAGAACTAGAATTAAAATTGAATTGTACTAATAATTTTACTATTTGATCAAGAATAATTCCCATAATTGAAAAAATAATTATATATTTATATTTTTTTAAAAGATTGTTCTTTTTTTCATCTTTATTCATCCAATCACCAACAAACACATTTTATCAAAAAAGGACTTATTTGTACATAAAAAAAGAATGCTTTTAGTACATATTAACTAAAATGACATCCTCCCCTATTTTCTTAATATTTTCCCATTTAATTTCCGAAGCACTATTTTTACCAGTAAAAGAAAAAGCACGTCGATTTTCTTCAACGACAAACGATATGATATTTCCTGTTTTTTCATCTAGTCTTATATCAACAATATTACCAATATTCTTACCATCAATAATGCTTATCAAAGTTTTATTTTGTAAATCTGATAAAAGCATATTATTTCACCTAATAAATTATATTAAAAAAGAATGAATAAATTCATTCTAAGTTATTTTTAAACTATTTATTATGTCTAAAACTCTTTCTTCATATAAATCAAAATATTCATTATCATTAACATAAGAAATTAGTATTAATTTATCATCTTTTAAGATGTAGTTCAAATCTATTTGTCTTTCTTCATCATCAAATAAATAATCATAAACAGTATAATCATTTACATTATATGAACCACTATAATTCATTAAATAATTCTCATTATTATTACTAAACTCTTTTTGGGCTTCATCGATAATGAACATCTTATCTCTTTTTAAGGCTTCATCATCTATTTTGGTAACAACAATATTTATTTCCCCGGTTTTATTATTGCTACCTAAAGAAATCTTTTCTTTAGAAATTTCTTTTACTTCATAATCCGAACGATATTGAAAAGAATAATCTGTATTTTCATATTCTTTCATTTTTAAAGTATCTTTTTTCAAGAAAGCAAAATAGAACAATACGATATCAATTATGATAACTAAAACAATTAAAGTAATTATAAGATATTTATATTTTTTCTTATCCATAATTTATAACCCCTTTACAATTAATATTAGGCAATCCCATTTAACAACAAAGTTAATTTCAATAGTATCATTTTGGTAAGTATCACCATCTTGTTTAAAACCATTATTTATTAGTTTTTCAGAATAAGTATCTTTAATTGTTTGTAATGATTCATTTTCCTCTAGATTGATATAATAACGAGCACTAATGTATTCATCAGTTTCGTAACCACGAATCAAAATAGCACGATAATCTTTTTCTAAATTTATAACATCTAATAATTTTTCGTATTTTTCTTTACTTATTTTATTTTCAATTGTTTCTGGATTAGTATACGTTTGAAAATAAGAATTATATACTTCCTCTATTGAATGATTAATGACCTTTTCAACACTCTTAGTACTCATTTCGCCAATATCAACATCAAAGTTACCAAAAACATATTCCACTTGCGTTTTAAAATCCATTTTAAAAATTAATGAAATAGTAACAAAGACTAAAACAACACCCAATAATTTTAATTTCCAACTATTATACACTTCTATCACCCTATTATAATTATCTAATCATTATTTATCTTTGACTAGTAAAGAAAAATATTTTTTTAATAGTTTGACGTTATTTGACAAAAAAACTAATCCGAAGATTAGTTCATTTTCTATGGTAGTCTGCACGGGATTCGGACCCGTGAATGCCACCTTGAGAGGGTGGTGTGTTAAACCCCTTCACCAGCAGACCAAAAATAAGTACATTATTGTTATAACATTTAATAAGTTTTTTTTCAACAATTATTATTTATTTTTTATGATACAATTATTTTGGTGAATACTTATGGATAAGCGTAAAGTAATTATTGATGCAAAGTTAGAAGACCTAAAAAAGTCCAAATTTAGAAGTAGTTTTCATTTAAAAGAAAAAGATATTTTATACATAAAAGATAAAGGATTAGAAAAAATAAATAGTCATGCCAAAGACATTATAAAAAAAAGACTTGCTTCTAAAACAATCGATAATGATGGAAAACAGACACCAATGAAAGGACATCCTGTTTTTATAGCACAACATGCAACTGCTACATGTTGCCGTGGATGTCTTTATAAATGGCATCATATTCCTAAAGATAAAGAATTAGAAGAAAAAGAAATAAATTATGTCACATCATTAATTATGTCTTGGATAATTGATGAGATAAAAGAAAAAAGCCACTAACTGGTGAACTGAACCCCAAAAGTTGGACAGTTTAATTATTTAAGGATTGTAACCTAAATTGAACAGGTGACAGTCCTTTTA
>CANQWJ010000057.1 GCA_947627525.1 uncultured Bacilli bacterium | reverse complement strand
CACATCACCGATGTTTTTTAGCGTTTAAAATATTGTTTTTTTGTTACCCCAAGTACTTTAAGAGAATATGTTGATGAAAGAAAAAAAAGAGGTTATATCTATGCCATTATTGATACATTAGTAGATATTGGTTGTCCCTTATCTAAAATAAAAATTAGGAATGATAGAATTATTGTTGAAGATGAGGAACTAGATAATTTTGTTAAGACATTATTTATTGATGATGATGAAATAAAACAATTAAAAGATGGAATATGGGCTTTTGCTGGTGAAGATTTAAGAAAGCAAAAAAATATTTTAAAAAAATTGGGTTTTAAAGGTGAATTTTCAAAATATTCAGAATATTTTAAGAAACTTTTAGATGATTTTAAGTTAAGAATTTTAGAACGAATGATGTTTAATCCGGAAAAGTATTTGGAGTATGCTTCACGTCTTGAAAAAGAAATGATTTCTATCTATGAAGAACTTGGTGTTATTAATGAGAAAGTAGAAGAAGAGATTGATGACGATATCTATATTGATCATTATGATAGTCCAACTGGCTACCTTAGTGAAAAAAGTTTACCTCATAAAAATTTATTAGTTTTCTTTCGTCCAGAATTTACAAGACAATTAGAAGACCCTAATGTTTCTACTACTTGGAAAGAAGGAATTTGTCGTGCGCGTTATAGTTATTTAAAGAGAGTGGGTTATGATAAATCTGAAGGAACAAGTATAAATCCTGATAATGATTTATGCTTTGGAAAAAATATTTATTTTGGTGAAGAATATTATGGTAATTGGTATGATATAGATCGTTTTAAAGAGTATTTACCTGATGAAGAAAAAGTAACTTATTTATATTGTTATCAAATTGAAGATAATGTTAAGAATTTTGCGGATATGTTAGCAGCTGATATTTGTGTAATTAATGATTATCAACTCAATCCTTATGATAATACTATTACTAATGTTTTAGGTTTTCAAACTCATACTGTGCAAATTGATGAAGAAAATCTTGATTATGATCAACCACAATTTATTATTTGCTTACTACCTTTAACTGCTGACTATGATATGTTTGATCTTTCCATTGATCATGAACATCGTCATGCTGTGGAAACATATCTAAAAAAAGAAGAGGATCATTATGTTGCGATGATTCAAAAAATTGGAAGTTCCCGTATTTTCTTATCTAAAAGTGGAAGCGTTTTATATCAAGACTTTAGTGATTACAATGAACGTGTTACGGAAAAGTTATCTTTGGAAAGTTGTCATAAACGTTGGCAGCAAAAGCAATTTATTTTTTCAGGAAAATATGCGCAGATTGATGAATCGACAACGGGTTCCATTTATATGCGCGACTTAGGTAATCTCAATATTATCTTTGAACCATTTAGAGAAAAATTAATTGCTGCCCAAATCAGTAGTGATGAAGAAGGTATATTTAGTGTTATTCCTAAATCTTTATTAGAGTTAATTGATGAAAATATAACAAAACATGATAATAATTCGTTAAAAGTATTATGTGGTGTTCGTGATCAATTATTAAAAAAAGAATCACCTTCAATCAAAGTTAAGAAAAAGGATTTTAAAGAAGGGGAAGGTGTCTAAGATGAATTTCTATAATTTGCGAAATAGAGTTAAAGAAAAATATCCTTTTCTCATTGAAACGTATGTTAGTCAATATGGTGAAAAATATCGTCAACAAATTATAGAAACTGTTGAAAGTACTAAAGTATATTTTCAAGTGACAACATATGGTCTATATGCTTATGCGATGACTAAAAAAATACACGATTATTTTTCAGCAATTATTGATACATATGATGATCTTGGTGTTGATACTAGTGATATTTATATTAGTAATTATGACTTTATTATGCCAAGAGATTTATATGAATTAACATCAAGCCTATTTCCTCTTTTTATAGATCCTGAAAAAGAAGAAATAGTTGAAACAGATTTACAAGAGTATTCATGTGATAAAGAAGAAATAAAAGCTTTTTTAGAAGAAGATATTTTTAAGTTAGGAATTTTTGCTTTTGCTGAAAAGTTTGATGGTAATGAAGAAAGTATTAAAGAGAGAGTGAAAGTTTTAAAAAGTTTAGGTTTTATTAATGATGATATAACCGAAGAAGAATATTTAGATAGTCAAGATTATCATAAAGCTGTTTTACTAATGCGCAGTATTTTAAAAATTGTAAATAAGAATTTAGATAAACGTTGTAGTAATAATTATTTAGAAATATTTGAGTTTGCCAATGAACTAGAAAAAATTCAAAAAGAAATAATTATGAGGGAAGAAAAAGAATATTATGCTAAAGTAGAAAAAATATTAAGAAGACCTCTTAGTGAAGAAGAAAAAATTAGTTATGCTATTTCCAAAAATTATTTTGATAGTAATCAAGGATATTTAAGTGGTTCAATTTTTTATTTTGATGATGAATATACGCGAATACTTAATGACAAAAATGTGGCCGTTAGCATAAAAGAAAAAATATGTCAAAGACGTGCTCATTATTTGGAAGAGATAGGATACTTTCCCTTTTCTATTCCTGAAGGGACACCTTTTGGTGAAAAATATTATTGTGATTGGTATAAACTAGATTTTAAAAAAGTTTTACCTAAGAAAAAGTATTTAAGAGAAATAGTTTCTTTACGTGATGCAACTCATAAAAAAATTACTAATGAATTATTAAAAGAATCTTTAATAAATGATTTTGAAGATGTTGATGGACTAGATGAAGTATTTGATTTTGGAGAAGATGATTATTGTTTTGGAGCTAGTGCAATTGATGGACCTAAATCTTTATTTTGTTGCATCTTTTTAAAACCATTTTCTGATAAATATAATTTGTTTGATATTATGCTTGATCATGAAATGCGACACGCTGTCGAAACACGTTTCGTTCATAATCCTAATTCTAGAGATGAAAATTCTTATGTTACTATTTGTGGTACGGATTTAGGAGATGATTTTGAAAATTATAATGAACGAGTAACCCAAAAGTTAGCTGTTGAAGGAGCAAATATGCGATGGCAAAAAGGCCAATATATTTTTTCTAATGATCATGCTTGGCGTCTTTTAGATGAACTTTCTGAGTATGATGCTGATATCGATAACTTAGATATTATTTTTGAACCATTTCGTGAAGAATTAATATCTTCCCAAATAGATTCTAATTTTATTAAAATATATAAGACAATTCCCAAAGAGTATTTACAAAGAATTAGTGAACTTCTTCCAAGTCATGATAAAGAAAGTGTTGATGAATTAATAACAATACGTCAAGAACTCTTAAAAAGAAAAGAAGAAGTGAAGGAAGAAAAGAAACCTAAAGGTTTATTAGTGAAAGTGAAAAAAGTCAAATTATAGGAAGGAGGGATATTATGGATTTTACTATTTTTGAACAAAAGATAAGAGAAAATATACCAATATTAATTGAGTCTTATGTTAAGCAATATGGTGAAAAATATCGCGAACATATAACCAAGAACTTGGAAAAATTACAATTAGGATTTTATGTTACGCCGGATGGCTTATTGAGATATGCTAGAAATCAATCTCGTTTAGATAAAATAGATGCTATTTTTGATACTTTAAAAGATTTAGATATTGATTTTCAAGATTTAAAAGTTGTTCGTTATCATCATAATCTTTCCCTTGAAACTCCTAATGAGGACTTACAAGCTTTAGTAAATAAAATGCTTATTAGAGTGTTTGGTCGTCCTGTCAGTGATGAAGAATTAGAAAAAATAGATAAACAATCTTCGTCTTATGATTTAATATTACCTAAAATATTTGATCTTTTAGAGCGCAACGTTAAAAAAAGAAGTAGTGTCGATTATCAAAAAATAAGAGAATACGCTTTAGAGTTAGATAAAAAAATAGATGAATTAACACAAAGTTATTATTACAATTTTTTTCAAAGATATGAATCTTTTTTAACTGACGAAGAAAAAGAAAAAATAAGAAATGATCCTAATTTTTCTTATCCAGATTTAGAAAGTTTTTCTTTTTGGTTTAGACCTAAAAATAAAAAAGGGTTTACTGTTGATCCATCTATTAAATACTTTAATGATTATTATTCTAAAAAATTGAAAATGTCACAAGTAGATCAACGTTATAAAGAATTAATAGTAAATAGACGTCTTGCTTATTTAGAAAAAATTCCTAACTTTCGCCAAGAAGAGTTGGAACATCTTTTATATCCATATGATATTGATAAACTCTTTTGTGATTGGGAAGATATTCCTTATTTAAAACAGTTTTTTCCTAACCCTTACATCATGTCAACAATTGAAGAAGAAGGAAAGATGTGGAACCGCATGTACCGTGAACGTTTATGGGAATTATTAACATCGAAAACAGTTCCAAGAAATTTATTTGAAATAAATGCTGATAGTCTTTTAAACTTCAATATTCATTCGTGGACGGCCGTTGATTGGAATAGTCCTCTTAAGGATAATTATGTTTGGTTTCGCGTTTTGGATTTTGATCCTTATTTTGATGTCATTGTTGACCATGAACTTCGCCATGTCGTTGAACGTTATGGTGATGATGTCCAATCATATAAGTGTGGTGTCAATGTCGGTAATTCAAAAGAATTTGAAACTTATAATGAATTAGTTACGCAAAAACTAGCACTTGATGCGACAAAACGCCGTTGGGATGAAGGAAAAATGTTTTTTTCGAGTGAATATGCTTCGCATTACGACTTTTTCAAAACCTCTAGTTATGATGATGACATTTGGAAATTAGATATCATTTTTAATCCATTTAGAATTGAGTTAACAACGGTCCAAATGTCTCCCCAATTAGATGACGTATATGAAATTATTCCTAAATCATATTTAGTTAGAATAGAAGATTGTCTTAATAAAAGCAATGATGAAAGTGTCAATGAATTATATAGTATACGTAGTGCTTTAATTGAAAGAAATGAAGAAAGACGTCGTCAAAAAATAAAAACACCAAATACAAATAAATAATTATGAGAAAGAAACTTACATATACTTAAATGGTGAAGTATATGTTTAAAAAGTTTTTTTCTTTTTTTCTTTTTTCTTTATTTTCACTATTATCTTTTTTTATGACAACGCTAATGGTCAATAGTTTAAAAGAATTAGATCCCATTATGAAGGAAATAGAAAAAAATAAAAGTCTATATGAAATAAAATCAGTTAATGCATGTGAAGAAGACTCTTTTGTTGTTCCAGGAGCAAATGGTTTAAAAATAGATGTGCAAAATAGTTATAAATTAATGAAAAAATATGGGGACTTTAATGACAACTTATTTGTCTTTTATGAAATAAGTCCCATTAAATCTATAAATAATATATATGATAAATATATTTCTAGTGGTAATAAGAATAAAAGAGAAGTAGCTTTGATTTTTAAAGTAAAGGATACTAATTATTTAGAAGAAATTATTTCTATTTTAAAAGAGAAAGAAGTAATTGGAACCTTTTTTGTTGATGAGAAACTATTGAATGAAAATAAAGACGTTGTTAAATTACTTTACTTAAATAATCAAAAAATAGAGAGTTTAGGTAATAATAATTCTTATAATGTAATTGCTTTAGAAAAAACTAATGCTTTTTTAAAAGGATATATCAATAATAGTTTATCTTTTTGTTATAGTGATGAAATTAATAATGATGTATTACAAATATGTAGTAAAAAGAAATTACATACGATTGTACCTTTGATTAATACTTCAAAGTTCCCTTATTATGAAATAAAAAATAAATTGACAAATGGTTCTATTATTAAATTTGATAATAATTATAATACAGTTTCTGAACTTTCATACATAATTAATTATATTAGGCAAAATAATCAAAAAATAGTTTCTTTAGAAAAATTGTTGAAAGAATAGATTTCGACAATTTTTTTTATTAGAAAAAGATATACTCAAATAGGTGGTAAGATGAAAATATACATCGACTTAGTTTTTCTTTTAAATGTTTATATTGATTTTTTAGTCCTCTTAATAACATCTCTCATTCTTAAAAGAAATGTTAGTTTTAAAAGAATAATATTAGGTAGTTTAGTTGGAGGATTAACCATAATGTGTCTTTTTTTTAGACTTAATAATTTAGAGCTGTTTTTGATAAAACTTACTTTTAGTATTTTGATGGTTATCATAACGTTTTCATATAAAAATTTTAATTATTTTATTAATAATTTAGGATACTTATATATTACGAGTATTGTTTTAGGAGGAGGATTATATCTATTAGATTTAGAGTTAAATCTCAATAATATTTTATTTGTATTATTTTTTAGTTTAATTATTTTATTGTGGTATTTAAAAGAAATGAAAAAAATAAAATTTAATTATAATAACTATGTCAAAGTAATAATAGAATATAAAAGAAAAAAATATTGTTATGTCGGTTATATCGATAGTGGTAATAAACTAGTTGATCAATATAAAAAGCGACCGATAAGTTTAATTTGTACTAAAGATTTACCATATGATATTGAAGAAATAATTTATGTACCATATGAGACTGCTAGTGGTGATGGATTATTGAAATGTATCAGAGTTGATAAATTAATTGTGGAAGATCAAATATATAAAAATAGTTTAATTGGGTTCATTAATAAAAAAATAAAAATAGATGGTGTTGATATTATTTTAAATAATAAATACACGATGATAATGGGAGGAAAATAATGATAAGTATTATTTTGTTGGTTATTGCGTTATTTAATTATAGTAATAGTGTATTTTATGTTGGAGCAACCGATAAATTACCGGAACCTTTGAGTAAGGAAGCGGAAGAGTTTTACTTAGTTATGGCTGGTGATGGGGACTTGATGGCAAGAGATAAACTGATTGAACACAATTTGCGATTAGTTGTTTTTCTAGCGAAGAAATATGAGAATACCAAAGTTGATTTAGAAGATTTAGTAAGTATTGGAACAATTGGTTTAATAAAAGGTATAAAAACTTATAGTATGGATAAAAACATTAAATTAGCGACTTATGCATCAAGATGTATTGATAATGAAATATTGATGTATTTAAGAAAAAATAAAAAAGTAAAAACGGAAGTTAGTTTCGAAGATTCATTAAGTTATGATGGAGAAGGAAATGAACTACATTTAGAAGATGTCTTAGGAACAGATGCGAATATTGTAACTAGACCCTTAGAGGATGAATACGAAAGAAGTGTTGTTTTAGAAGAAATAAACAAATTACCACCAAGAGATAAAGAAATTATGGTTTTAAGATATGGATTGGGAAATAGAGAAGAAATGACGCAAAAAGATGTAGCGGAATTATTAGGTATTAGTCAATCATATATATCAAGAATAGAAAAAAAGACAATTAGGAAATTGAAAGGACTTATGAAAAATTAATCTTTAAGTTCTTTTTTTGTTTTAATTAGTAAAAAAATATGATAATATAAAAATGATAGGATTGTAGGTGATCTTGATGGGAAAAAGTAAAAATAAAATGGAAAGTAAAAAAAGATATAGAAATAAAACGGTTGAAACAAAAAAGAAAAAAAGTAGACGTGCTATTATAGAAGGTTTCACATTAATAGAATTACTAGCTGTAATAGTAATAATAGGAGTTTTAATAGGGATAGCTTTTCCGGCCATAAGTGGAAGGATAAGAGAGACAAGAGATAATACATATAAACTTCATGAAACAGATATGAAAGTAGCGGCCAGTAACCTCATGAGCGAATGCGTATCCAAA
>CANQWJ010000056.1 GCA_947627525.1 uncultured Bacilli bacterium | reverse complement strand
TTGTTTCAATTAACATTTTACTGGATCAATCGCTTTTTGTATATACTAATCGGTGTCACATCAATTGTAACACTACATGTAACGGTTACAATTAATTCTGGTACTGTTGAAAGTACAAGCGAATATGGTGTAAAATTATCTAATAACAATCAGTTTACCGTGAAAAAAGGTGGTACTGTAAAAACAGGTATTGATCAACGAAGTGCTAATATAACTATTGAACCTAGTGCTACAGTAACTGGAAATTTGAAAATTAATAATAGTAACATGACAAATATCCAAGGAACTGTTTCAGGAAAGATGTTCTATAGTGTAGGTGTTGTAGTAAAAACTGGCTCAAAGACAGGTAAAGCTAGTTTATCAAGTACAACTGCTGAACAAGGTGATAAAATTACTTTAACGACTGCACCAAGTGAAGGATATCGTATTGCAAGTATTAAAGTTGTAAAAGTAGGCGATGAAAATACTGTTGTTGAATTTAATGAAGAAGATAGTAGTTTCACTATGCCAAATTATCCAGTTTCAGTATATGTTAGTTACGAAGAAATAACTTATGATATTAACGTTACTGCTCCTAAAGGTGTAACTGCTACAGCAAGTGCTGATAAAGTAAAACCAGGAGAAGATGTTGAAGTTGTTTTGAAAACTTTAGAAGGATATAAAATTACTTCAGTTAAAGTTAACGGTGTTGAAATGTTTAGCAAAGTAGAAAATGGAAAGTTAAAAATATCTAACATTAATGAAAATCAAAATATAGTAATTACAGTTGAATCTACATCTGACAATCCACAAACAGGTGATAATATCGTTACATATATCATATTAATGATTGCAGGATTTATTAGCGTCATTGGATTAACAACCAAAAAACTATCATTAAATAAAATACAAAAATAATAAATTTATTAAAGCAATATTGCTAAAAAGATAACGATTTTGTTATCTTTTTTAATTATTACATTAAATAAAGAAACAGAAGATTAAATTAATTCTGTTTCTTTTCTATAAACATATAGAGTTTATTTATGAGAAAATACATTAAATAAGATAATATTCCTAAAATAAAGGCTGAAGTTATTGTAAGGTTTATATTGAATACTTGTGAGCCATACATAATTAAATATCCTAGACCACTTTTAGAAACGAGTAGTTCACCCATAATAACCCCAATCAAAGACATACTTATATTAATTTTAAAAGCATTTATTATATTACCAATATTACTAGGTATTATCAGTTTGTAAAAAATTTGTATTTTTCTAGCATTCATACTCTTCATTAATAATAAATAATTATTGTCAACAGATATGAAACCATTATATATATTAATAATACTTATAAAAGTTGATATTAAAAGAGCCATAATTATTATTGATTTAGTTGTTGCTCCTACCCAAATGATGATTAGTGGTCCTAATGCTACTTTTGGTAAAGAGTTTAAAATAGTTAAATAGGGATCCACTACTTCATAAATGAATTTATTCCACCAAAGAATTGACGCTATCAAAATGCCAAGAATTGATGCAACAAAGAAACTTACTATTGTTTCATAAAGTGTAACACCAATGTGATTTATTAAATCATTACTATTAAAAAGGTCAATAATTGTTTTAAATACTTTTGAAGGTGATGAAAATAAAAATGTATTAATTATTTCATATTTTGATAATAATTCCCAAATGACTAGAAAAATAATGAGTACTAAGATTTGAACTAATGTAACACTATACTTTCTTAGTTTTATTTTTCTTAAAAAATCTTTATGTTCATTACTATACATTTTTATCTATCTCCTTCCAAATTTTATCATAATAAGCATTGAACTTTTCCGTTCTTCTTTTTTTAGTTGGAGACATATTTTTATCGATATCAATAGTATAAATAGATTTAACTTTGGCTGGTCTTTTAGTTAATACAACTATTTTATCTGAAAGACTTATGGCTTCCGCTAAATCATGAGTAACCATAATTACTGTTTTCTTTTCTTTTTTTATGATATTACTTACATCATCCGCAAGTGATAATCTTGTTTGATAGTCCAAAGCTGAAAACGGTTCATCTAGCAGTAAGATGTCAGGATCTAAAGCAAGAGTTCTGATTAAAGCAACTCTTTGATATCAATATAGACAAATAATTATTTAAAATTCCACTTTATTTGTATATCACGACTATTTCTTTTTTTATTTATTTTACCTACATAAATTTTATCAATAAATTCATCAATAATAATTTTATTGAGTTTATCGAATTTTTGATATTTACTAAATATTTTGTGAACATTTTTAAAAGATTCATTATTTGTTTTCAAATGGGTAATTTTTCTATTAATAAGTCTAATTTGTTCATTATATGAATCTTCATTTTTATTATATTCCTCCATTAAATCTTTAAATTGTTTAAGAGTAATTATTCCATTTACTTTATCTTCATAAACATTTTTTAAATAATTTTTCGTACTTGATATTTGCTTTTCTATATTATTTTTTTGCAATTTTAACGAAATAATTTGATTACTAAAACTATATTTCTTGCTTTTTAAGTATAAATTTTCTAGTTCCTTAATATCTTGAAATTTTTGAATTTTATTATTAATAACTTCTAATATGATATTTTCTAAAACATCATATCTAATAGATGTTTTATTAACGCACTCATCATATCCATCACGATTTTCTGAACAGACTAAATATTCATATTTGTTAGAATTCTTTTTTCGCATATAATGACCACATTCAAGACAAAAAACTTTACCAGAAAAGATGTGCACAAGACCGGTTATCTTTATAGGCTTTGTTCTTTCTTTCATAACTTTTTGAACTTTATTAAATGTTTCTTCATCTATAATTGCTTCATGCGTATTTTTAACTTTTACCCATTCCTTTTCATCTTTCTTTTTAATCTTATGATTTTTATAACTAACTGTTGTTCTTTTACCTTGAATTAAATGTCCTAAATAAATTTCATTTGTTAAAATTGTTTTAATGGCATTGGTTGTCCACTTTATTTCTTCGCGTGGTCTATTACTATTAATATTTAATTTAATACCATTTTGATACTTATAAAAAGAAGGAGAAGGTATATTTCTACTATTTAAATATTTAGCTATAGCAGTAAATCCTAATCCTGTTAAGTATAGATTATAAATACTTTTAACAATTTCAGCAGCAACATTGTCAACTACTAATTTATTATTATTTTCTTCAGATATCTTATAACCGAATACTGCAAAGGGAGAGATGAATTCTCCTTGTTTCATTTTAGAAAGAAAAGCACTTCTTATGTTATTTGAAACATCTTCTAAATACCATTCATTTACAAGGCCATTTATTTGCCTTGACTTCTTATTTCCTATGTTATCAGTGTCAGCATTGTCTGATAATCCTATGAATCTAATATTCCATTCTTTAAATTTATTATTGATATATTTTTCAATAATTTCCATGTCCCTTGAGAATCTAGATTGGCTTTTACATAAAACAACATCTATTTTTTTATTTTCACAATCTGTAATTAATCTTTCAAATTCGGGGCGATATGTTCCAGCTCCAGATAAGTCTTTATCACAATACTCATCAAATAATACAAATTCTTCATGTTTTTCTATATAGTCGATGAGCATATTCCTTTGATTTTTAATAGATTCACTATCATCATCTTTATTTTGTTTATCTTTATCTTCATTAGATAATCGTAAATAAATTCCAACTTTTAATAATTTATTATCAACTCCTATATCATTCATAATTGTTGCCTTCTAGCATAGAATAATAATTAAGATTTGATTTAACATAACCGAACCTATTAAGTAATAATTTAAAAGTTATTAACATTAAAATCCATAAATTCAATTATTCTATATAATTTTTTATTAATAATTTTTTTTAATTTAGTATCGGTTATTTCTTTATCAATAATATCAATAACATTATATTTCATATTTACACCTTCCATAATAAAGACAAGTTTGGAATTAATCATTACAATATATTTTATTTATTCTAATTTAAAATAGAATAGTTTTACTTATGTTTAAATAAAAAACACTTCCTTTTGGAAGTGATCATATTAACTAATCATTATTAATTAAAGCACTATTTAAATTTGGAATAAAGTTTAAGACTTTATCCTAATACATAAAATTCTTAGAAAAACCTAAAAAAAAATTATTGACTTTTGTTATGACTTCGATAAATTTAAAAATGTTAATTTGTTTATTTGAAATAGTTTTTCATTATCGCTTATGTGAACATATAAATCAAGGGTAGTTTTAACACTCGAATGCCCTAATATTTCACTTAATGATTTAATATCTACTCCGCACATCAAAGAATGAGTTGCAAAAGTATGTCTCAAAATATGAAATTTATATTTCTTAATTGATAATGACTTAAGAAAATTAAGATAGAACATATAATATTTTTTAGTAGTCATAAATTCGCTATTACCTGTTAAAAAATAACTTGTTTCATCTTTTCTAAATTTTTCTAAATATGGTAGGATGACTTGATTTATTGGAATATCTCTAATTGAATTTTGTGTTTTAGGTGTATCGATAATTATTCTTGTTTTATTTTTACTACTAGAATCCTTATTTTTAACTCTAATTAGAGTTTTATTTATGTGAATTAATTTATTATTAATATCAATATCTTTCCAAGTTAATGCACATAATTCACCGATTCTAAGACCAGAAAATAAAACAAGTAAAATAGCAAATACTTTAATATCATTACTATTTTTAGTAGCTTTTTCAATAATGACTATTTCATCATCAGTTAAAGTAATAATTTTTTTTTGAGGTGTTTTGGGCAATTTAATTTTTACATTTATTTTTTTATATAATAAAAATTGTTTAAGTACTAATAAAATATCTTTTATTCTTTTATTTTCTAATTTTTGCCCCTTTAAATATTTAATAAACTCTAAGATTTTATTTTCATTAATATCTATAATTCTTATATTTTCAAAAAATGGAACTATTTTAGAATAAATTATGGAATAGTAATTAGTGTAACTTGAATCTTTAAGTAAGATTTTACTATCAAGCCATAATCCAATTGAAATAGTAAAGTTTTCTTTTTCAGTTGTTAAATTTTTATAATTATCTTTTTCATATGATTTTAGTTTTATATCTCTTTTTTGTTTAACTTCTAAATAACTTTTAGCATAAACAAAACCATATTTTGTTATTCTTCCAAATTCATCCCTTTCTTTTACAAATCTAGCTTCATATCTACCATCTTTTCTTTTTGTTATATTTTCTCCTTTTTTTGACATTTTTTCCTCCCTTCTTCTTATATTTTAAGACTTAATTTTTGACTTCTATAAGATTAAAATGAGCTAATTATATAAAGAAATTTGTCAATTATTGACATTAATTGACCTTTTTTAAATACTAAATAGCAAAGAAATTTGTAGAAATATTAGAAATATGGTAAAATTATTATTGATAATAGGGTAGTTTTATTAGGATAAAGTCTTAAACTTTATTCCAAGCTAGAGTGGTGAGTTAATGAAAAAACAGAAGAAAAAGAAAAAAGGAATTATTGGGAGAATATTCAAATATTTATTTTTTTCAATAGCCTTTATTGTCTTATTAATAGCATTAATTATTATGTACAAAGCCAATACTAATCCAGATAAAGTACCAGATGTATTTGGATATAAACCAATGATTGTTTTAACGGGATCAATGGAGACATCAATTCATACTGGTGATTTAGTCTTTGTTAAAACAGTTGATACTTCAACGTTAAAAAAAGGTGATGTAATTGCTTTTAGAAATGAGGTAAATACTGTTACTACACATAGAATAGTTGAACTTGTTACTGAAGATGGAAAACAATATTTTAAAACTAAAGGTGACGCAAACAATACAAACGATAAAAATTTAGTAGCTATGGAAGATGTTGAAGGTTTGTATGTTGGTAGAATTGCAGGGGCTGGAAATTTCTTAATGTTTATGCAAAAACCAATAGGTTTATTTATTGTTTTATTAGTAATTTTAGTAATCGGTTTATTATGGCTATACATAGTCAGTATAAGAGATAACAAGAAGTATAGAAAAGAAGAAGAAAAAGATAGATTAGAATTTGAAGAATTTAAAAGGCAACGAGAATTAGAACGTCAAAAAGAAAATAAGGAAGAAAAATAACCTTATTTAATTAAATCGGTATAAAAGGTTGGAATCCTTTTATATATAGAAAATAATATTCTAGAATATTATTCCCAAAAAAATTATTGTATGAGGAGGTGAAATAATGAAGAAGAAAACAGTAATATCAGTAATGGTAGTAGCTATGTTATTTGCTGTTTCACTATTCTTTGTAGGAGGAACATATGCAAGATATGCTGGTGAATTTACTGGAGATGCATCAGTTAATGTTGCTAAATGGGCAGTAAAAGTAAATGAACAAGAAGAAACGAATTTAGATTTGACTTTTGAAGTTGCATCTAATAAGAATGTTGTAGCAAATAAAATAGCTCCATCATTAAAGGCAGTAGCTCCAGTAACTGTTGATTTAAATGGAACCGAAGTAGCAGTTGATTTAGTAGTTGAAAAAGGAGACCAATTCGATGAAAAAATTAAAGAATTAGGTTTCACTAAAGGTCAATTAAAATTTTCTGTTAAACAATCTCCTGATAACGTTAGTCATACTACAGGTATAACGGGCGATGGTTCTACTACCCAACCATTTGTAATTCCACTTCAAGGTGAACCAAAAAGTGCATTCACAGAAGAAAATGGTTCTGTTAAAGTTGAAGTAACTCTTGAATGGGAAAACAATGATGAAAATAACGCTGAAGATACTACTGTTGGAAAAACAAAGAATGCTATAATTTTACCTGTTAAATTATCAGTAAAACAACACATTGATGAAGAATAATTATAGTTGGAAGTATTAAAACTTCCAGTAAAGGTTATAAGAATCTTATAATCTTTACTGGGAGCTTTAATAAAAAAGAAAGTGGTGATAAATATAGATGAATAAACAAGATCAAGAAGAAAATAAGAATAGAAAAAACTTTATCGTAATATTGTTAATTCTTATAGCCTTAATTATTATTATCTTTTTACTTGTTAGAAGAATAGGTTTTATTGATCATAAAATGTTAATTCCAACTGGTAATGTAGATATATTTGATATTATTTTCCAAAAAGATTGTGATTGTACATGTAATGACAATTGTAATAATTTTGATAATCCTATTACTAGTGATAAATCTAACAATAGTGGAGGCAATTCCAACAATGGAAGTAGTAATGGTAGTAATAAAAATGATACTTCAAGCAAAGAGGATGAAGAAATAACTGAACCACCAGTTTTTGAAGAATTAGAAGGTGTTGAAGTTTTTGATGAAAAAACAGCGTATTCTAAAAAAACAACATTGGATATTTTTAATAGCTCAACATATTATGTAGCTGATAATAAAATTGCACCTGCAAGTGAAAATTCTTATCAATTTGTAATAAGAAATAATAACGATTTTAACATAGAATATGATTTAGATATGATTGAAGAAAATAAATATAATATCAATATGAAATATCGTTTGAAATTAAATGGTGTATATGTAGCAGGAAGTGATGAGGAATGGTTAACTTATGATGAACTAAAACAAGAAAATATTGGTCTTGCTGCAAATACTTATAATGTTTATACATTAGACTGGAAGTGGTTTGAATCAAGTAATGATACAGAAGTAGGTACAAATATAAATTCTAATTAC
>CANQWJ010000055.1 GCA_947627525.1 uncultured Bacilli bacterium | reverse complement strand
TTCCTTATAAACAAAAAAGTGCTATGATGCTCAAAGAAAAGAAACACATAATCTTAGTTTGTGGCCATTATGAAGGTTTTGATGAGCGCATTAGAAACTTTGTCGATATGGAAATAAGTATTGGTGATTACGTCTTAACGGGTGGCGAGATACCCGCTATGGCGATTAGTGACAGCGTCATTCGTCTTTTAGATGGTGTCATTAAAGAAGATAGTTATGTCAATGATTCTTTTACTGATAATCGTCTTGATTATCCAACATATACTAAACCCTACGATTTTAGAGGAATGAAGGTACCCGATGTTTTAATTTCTGGAGATCATAAAAAAATAGAAGAGTATCGCCAGGAAGAGAGCTTAAAAAGAACAAAAGAGCGACGACCTGATTTATTAGATTAGAGAAGGATGGTGATTGTTTATGCCAATTAATCAAAGATTTTTAGTTGTTAAGACTAAAGATACTAAAGAGATAACTTATATGGAGTATGACAAAATTAGTGGTTATCCTATAACCCCAAAGAACAACATCAAGTTTCAAGATGCCATTAATGTTAAAAGTATGATTTTAATAAATCCCACTCTAATTGAAAAAATGGTTGATATCAAAGCAAGAAAACGTTTTAATTATTTAATTAATTTACTTGCGATTATTTATGAAGATGATGATCCAACTGGTGAAGGACTTCGCCTTGCGCATAACGAAGCAGAAAAGTTCCGTATGGAAATCATTAATAAATATCGTAAATATATAAGTGAAGAAAAGGCAGAATTATTAGAGAGTAAACTTGCCATTTTAGAAGATGAATTAAATCTTCGAATGCAATATTTAATGGAAAACAATGAAGAGTTATCGATGGAAGGAAAGAGTCGATAAAATCTTCTTTTTTTATGCTTTTTAAATTGACTTTACCATATAGTTATGTTAGAATACAAACCAACTTTGGAGCATTAAAAAAAATTTTATTGGTGAGGTACAAAATGAATAGACATATATATACTAAAGAAGAAAAAAAACAAATTCAAAAAACATTAGATTATATCATTGCAGATATCGAAAAACTTTATTTGGATTCAGGATTATATAAAATTGAATTGTCCCTTCCTCTTAAAAAATATTTTGCGGTTGGTCCTAAAAAAATTGTTTTTGTCGACAATTATTATGGTTATAGTGAGCCACCAACATCTTATACAATTGCGCGTACTTTTGGTGTGGGACAACACCAACACTTTAGAAGAACACCTATTTTAGATTATGATTTTTACTATCAATTTACGAACCTTTATGATGATGGTAGAGATAGTATCAGAGAAATGATAAAGTCACAAATAAGAACTATTAAAACTCAAAACACGGATATCGCGGATAATATTAAAGAGAATAGAGAAAAGTATGAAAAACAAGCTAGTATTATCATTGATATGCCAGAGACTATTGATCAAAAAGAGATTACAATAACTACTTCTGGTGATAAGAAAATAGGTACTATCGATTTTGGCGATCGCATCATTCAAATAATTACAACGAGTGATATTGTTTTAAAGACACCCGAACAAGATAAAGTTAAAAAAATAGGTTCATTAGGAAGTAGGAAATAACATGGTTCAATTAATTGTCAATAATAGTAGATATTCACATATTGTATCTCCTAAATCAATTTTAAAATTGACTAAAGAAGAAGAAAGCCAGTTGGAAAAAATAGGCACTGAAAAACTGATACATCTACATGATCTTTTGCTTAATTCTAGTGCTAGTTCTGTTTCTTTTTTTCTTCCTTCACATCATGAATGTGCGGAGTTTAGTATTAATATTAATGATACCAATATATATATTGAGTTTTATAAATATAGAAAATTATGCCACATGACTTTAGCGACTTTTAAAAGTACGGATAAATTTATTAAAATTAATTTTGATGCCCAACTATTTACTGACTTTTTACAAGATTATTCAATAATTGAAAAAAATTTAATAGGCATTTTAAAAGATGCTTCAAAAACTAAAAGCTCAACATTAAGTAAAGTTGCAGAAGTCGGTAAAGCACTAGGACTTAGCAAACCAATTAAGGTTATGGTTAATGAAGAATTAGAGCCAAAGGTCTCTGTTTTGCCACAAGAAGAAACTAAACAAAAAATTGGTGAAATTCATGTTGATGGTCAAGTTATTAAAATAATTACTGATGATGAAATAACGGTCGTTAAACCAAAACAGAAAAGTTTAGGAAGTGGAAAAAATGGGATATAGTGTACGTTTTAATCAAGAAGAGACAGAACAAATTAATAGAGTATATCAAGGAATTATTTCCTATATTGATCAATTTATGGAAGAAAATAAGTTAAAGAGTACAAAATTTTTTATTGGTTGGTTGAATTATTTTGTCGGTGGTTGTTGTCGCTTTGACGTAGAAGTTAAAGGAAATAGTATCAAACTAGTATTAGGTGACACTAAAAAGAAATTTGATATGCGAAGAGTAAATGATGTTTTTCAGCAATTAGAAATTATTAATAGTTATAATACTATTTGCGCTTGCTTATCTAGGAGTGTTAAAGAAACTAGTGAAGTAAAAAGGTATCTACAAGAAGAAAAAAGTTCTAATAGTGCTAAGATAGCAGTGCAATTTCCTGAAAGCATTGATCAACACACCATCAAAATAAAAGAAGAAGATGGTCGTGTTGTTGGAACTATTGATTTTGGTGGTAAATTAATTAAGATTGTTACCGATGGTAATATTGTTTTAGAAGACGAAAGAGATAAAAGTAAAACCAAAATAAAATAATTATGAAAGAGGTAGTTTTATGGGATTAGATGATGAAACAAGAGAAAGATTAGAAGATTTATACTATGATGTAATTAGGGAATTGAGTGATATTTATGAAAAGTCAGGTGCGAGCAAGTTATCAGTTGATATAAAAGGAAAGTATAAAAAAATCGTAATAACACACAAAAGTATCCTTCTTTATAACTATTTAGGACAAACGGCCGGAATGAAGTTCGCAGGTCGTATTGTTCCCTTGAATAGTAATAAAGGATATACCTTATTCGCGCAATTTTGTGAGAATTATTTAGAAAATCTTGAACTAATCAAAAAAGAAGGTGAAAAATATTTTCAAAAAAATGCTGGAAGAAGTGACTTGCTTGAAAATATTAAGCGTGTTGAGGATCATTTTTCAGGAACGATTGAATTTGATTTTCCCGAGTCGCTTGCTCCCAAGGAAATAACCATTGAAGAAGATAAGGGCCAAAAAATTGGAACAATAAATTTTGGGGGAAGAACTATTAGAATAATAACTGATGGAGATATTGTTTTAGTTAATCGATCAAAAGAAAAACAAAGTAAAGAGAAAGTTTTAAAATAGTTGATGAAAGGAAATTTTAAATGGCTGAAATAATAATTAATAGTAATAAGTACTCACGAATAGTTTCACCTAAAATTATTACCAAAATAGATAATAGTGAAAAAAATAGAATAATTAAAGCCACAAAAGATAAATTACTTGAGATGCATCGTCTTCTTTTAGAATCTAGTTCTAATACAATTGAGTTTGATATTTATTCTAGTTCCCGAGCTTTTAATTATGATAAGTGCTCTGATTTTGTATTTTTTATTAGTGATTCAGAAGCAGGTATCAATTTTAGATATTGTATAGTTGATCGCTTCTTTGATAGAGAATATAAAAAGTTTTCTATTACTTTAGCAACTTTTCATAATGGTGATAATTTTATATCACTTCATTATGATTCTCAATTATTTAGTGATTTTTTGGAACTATATCAACAAATAGAAGAAAAATTTCATATGAAGTTAAATAGTGGTCAAAGGTTCAAAAATGAATACTTGGAGAGTGTAAAAAGAATAAGAGAACTAATAGGATTATCTAATCCTGTTAAAGTTGCAATAGAAGATTCAAGTATCGATGAAATAAGTATTGATAATCAAAGTTCTGATAATAAAGAAGAAGATAAAAAAGTTAGTAATATTACAATTAATGGTCGAACTATTAAAATAATTACTGCTGATGATATAACTATTGTCAAGCCTAAAAAGAGAAAAGAAAAGCAAAAAAGGTTAGGTGGTGCTGATTAATTATGATTCGTCATATTCGTTTTAATGAAGAAGAAAAAGCTCAAATTAATGAAACTTATAAAGCTGTCATTGCTGATATTGATAGTTTATGTAAAAAGGGAAAAATAAGAAAACTTAGAGTTAATGCGCGCACTTATAGAACTATTTTTAAAGGACATTATAGTAGTTATGAAGCTGATTTAATAATTAATGGTCATAGTTTGTCTTTAGTAAGTGATGCATCAAAGAAACCTGTTGATTTACGCACCATCCGAAATGTCTATCAAAAACTAGAAGTTATAGATAATTATGGATCTATTCGTCATCGTATTATTAACCAAATTGATGCTTCTGATGAAGTTAAGACTCGCATTTCTGAAACCATCAAAAGTAATGATGCTATTGTTGAAATGGAATTGCCCGAGAGTATTGATCAAAATGTGATTGAAGTAACAAGAGAAGATGGAAGAATAGTGGGAACGATTGATTTTGGTGGTAAATTAGTAAGAATTGTAACCGATGGTAATATCGTTTTAGAAGATAGAAGTGAAGTAACTAAAATGAAAAAGAAAGGATAAAAAGTTATATGACATATCATTTTACAAAAGAAGAACGTCAAGATATTAATTGTGATCTTAAAAAAGCTGCTGAATTATTACTCGACATGGCTACTAAGGCCCAATTGGGAGATAAAAAAATAACTTTTACTATTGGCCATCAACATGATATTGATTATGATGCCTATGGTTTTTCCCTATATCCAGAGTTAAGTATATCCCAAAAAGAAATACGATTGTATCTTACTAGTAATGATAATAGTAAAAGTTATGATGTCTCTTTGTATAGAGATGGTCAAATTTGTTATTCTGAAGATGATGAAAACTTTATTTTGGATTGCCTTTTTCTAAGAGAACTTCCTAAAATAAAAGAAGATTTTGCTAATTCTATAAAAGAATATACTAATAAAAAGTGGAGTTTTTGGAAACGCTTTATGGATAGTCATAAAAAAAATCAAGTGCTTTTTGATGAAGTTGTAATCGATTTCCCTGAAAGTATTGATAAGCACACCATTACCTTAGAAGAAAAAGATGGCAAAAAAATTGGAACCATTAATTTTGGAGAAAGAAGTATTCGTATAATTACAAGTGGTAATATTGTTTTAGAGACGCAAAGTGAAGCGAAAAAAGTTAAGAAAAAATAATATTGCACTAAATAAAAACATATGTTATAATTAAATGCAGTGATCCGCTGGATGGATATTTATGATCACTCATATAGAAAAGGAGAGATATATTATGGCAAATGTAATTGATAAGATTACAGAAAAGCAACTTAATCCCAACTTACCTGAATTTCGTGTTGGGGACACAGTAAGAGTCGATGTAAAAATCATCGAAGGAAAAAGAGAAAGAATCCAAGCATTTGAAGGAACAGTAATTGCTCGTAAAGGTAGCGGTATAAGTGAGACTTTCACAGTTCGAAAGGTATCATATGGTGTTGGTGTAGAAAGAATTTTCCCAATGCACTCACCAAAGATTGCTAATATAACAGTCATTAAGAATGGTAAAGTAAGAAGAGCAAAATTAACTTTCTTAAAAGATGTTGTTGGTCAATACAGAATCAAGGAAAGAGGACAAAAATAAGGCAACATGCCTTATTTTTAATTTAGTCGATGGAAACAGTTAAGAGATTAATTAAAGAATATGGTATTTATGTATTAATAATCGTTATTGTCATATTAATCAAAACATATTTATTTGCTCCCATTATGGTTAAGGGAGAATCTATGTATCCAACTTTGCATAATAAAGATATTATGATTTTGGACAAAATTAAATATAAGTATTCTAGTATTGAGCGTTTTGATATTGTTGTCATTCGTAATGATGGTAAAAATATCATAAAGAGAGTTATTGGTCTTCCCGGTGATTCTGTTGATTATATTGATAGTAATTTATACATCAATGGTAAAATGTATGTTGAAAAATATTTGGATTCAGATGTTAAAACTCTTTTAAATGGGGCTGATTTTGAAGTTGATAATATTCCTGATGATTATTACTTTGTTTTAGGTGATAATCGTGAAGTTTCTAAAGATAGTCGTAGCGTTGGTCTAATAAATAAGAAAGATATTGAAGGAAAAGCTACTATTACTATTTTCCCATTTGATCGCTTGGGAAGTAAAAATTAATATTTGGACAAAGGACATTAATATTCTTTGTCTTTTATTTTACAAAATTTAATTTATTATTTATAATAAAGATTAGATAATTGATTTACAAATAGAGGTGAAAATATGGCTAAGAATTTAAAAGCCAAATGGGAAAAGTTCTATGATGATACTAAGGGTCATCTTGATTATCCTGATTATTCCATGTATCGTTTGATGAATTATACAGCTAGTAAACATTTAAATAATATTAGTTATAACTATTATGGAACGAAGAAAACATATTATGAATTTTTAAAACAAATCGATGAAGCAGCCCGTGCTTTATTGGCTTTAGGTGTTAAACATAAAGATATTGTTTCAATATGTATGCCCAATACTCCTGAGGGAATTATTGCTTTCTATGCCGTTAATAAAATTGGTGCTGTAGCGAATATGATTCATCCTTTGTCAGCTGAAAATGAATTACTATATTTCATTAAAGAGTCAAAGAGTGAATATATTATTACAGTTGATTTTGTCTTTCCTAAAATAAATAAAATAATTGATAAGACAAAGTTAAAGAAATGTATTACCGTAAGTGTTGCTGACTCAATGCCAGTTTATTTAAAGACAACTTATCAGTTGGCAACAGTATATAAATCTAGATTACCTAAATCAGATAAACGTATGTCTTGGAAAGAATTCATAAAATTAGGACATACTTATACAAAAGAAGTTGATGATGACTTTAAGGGGAAAGATTTAGCCGTTATCTTATATAGTGGTGGAACAACGGGTACTCCTAAGGGTGTTAAACTAACTAACTTAAATTTAGTAGCTTCGGCCATGCAGAGCTTTGAGCATGTTGCGGATTTAAAAGAGGGTGATACCGTTTTAGCTATCCTTCCTATTTTCCATGGGTTTGGTTTAAATGTATGTATCAATACTGTTCAATATTTTGGGGGAACGAGTATTTTAATACCGCAATTTAGTGCTAAAACATTTGATAAATTATTGAAGAAGTATCGTCCTAATGCTATTATTGGTGTTCCAACGTTATTTGAAGCATTAATAAAAAATAAGAATTTAGATAATTTTGATTTATCTTTTGTTAGATGTGTCATTTCGGGAGGTGACTCTTTATCTGTCGAATTGAAAAGAAAAGTTGATGACTTTCTCGAAAAACATAATTCGCCAACTAAGGTTCGTGAGGGTTATGGTCTAACCGAATGTGGTGGAGCTAGTTGTTTTACACCGCACAATTGTTATCGTGAAGGAAGTATCGGCATTCCTTATCCTGATATGTATTATAAGATTGTAGAAAAAGATAGCGAAAATGAAGTTGCACCATTAGAAGAAGGAGAAATCGTCATTAGTGGGCCAACGGTTATGGAAGGATACTTAAATAATCGTAAAGAGACAAAGAAAACTTTACGAAAACATAAAGATGGTCATGTTTGGCTTCATACAGGTGATTTAGGATTTATGGATAATGATGGTTTCATCTACTTTAAAAATAGACTTAAGAGACTTATCGTCAGTAGTGGGTA
>CANQWJ010000054.1 GCA_947627525.1 uncultured Bacilli bacterium | reverse complement strand
ATTAATTACCAGTTATGGTAATTTTTTTTATGATAAAAATAATAGTGTAGTTTAATTTTTAAAAAGGAGATGAGTTATGAAAATAAAAAATAAACTACTAATATTTTTAACAATTTTTACATTTGTTATACCTAATTTAGTCTTTGCATATTCAGATAAAGTAATTTTAGGAGGAGAAAATGTTGGAATTGAAATCACATCTAATGGAATTATTATTGTTGGTTTTTATCAAATAGATGGCAAGAATATTAATAATAATGATATTGAAATAGGCGATAAAATAATAGAAGTCGATAATTTAAAAGTAACGAATATTGATGAGATGGTTAAAGCCATGGATAATTCCCTAAAAGATGAGAAAATCAATTTGACATTACTAAGAAATAATAAAAAAATTAAAACTACACTTCACATTAAATTAGATGAACAAGGTGTTTATAAGACAGGACTCTATGTCAAAGATAAAATAACGGGAATAGGTACTTTAACATATATTGATCCTAATACGTCAGTATATGGTGCTTTAGGACATGAAATAATTGAAGGTTATTCCAATACCAAAGTTGATATTAAAGATGGTAAAATCTTTTCTTCAACGATAACTGGTATTAATAAATCAACATCCAATAAAACAGGTGAAAAAGAAGCAACTCTAAATGAAGATATTGTCTATGGTGACATAATTGAAAATACTGAAAGTGGAATTTATGGAACATATAGTGGTGTTTTTAGTAATCAAGATTTAATCGAAGTAGGAGACATAGATGACATTAAAGAAGGAGAAGCATATATTTATACTGTTACTAATGGAGAAACTAAAGAAAAATATAAAATAAACATAGTAAACATCGATTATGATAATTCAACTAAAAATATTTTATTTGAAATAACTGATAAGAATCTACTTAGTAAGACTAATGGTGTAATTAAAGGAATGAGTGGTAGTCCAATTGTTCAAGATGGTAAAATAGTAGGAGCAGTTACGCATGCTATTCAAAGCAAAAATAAAATGGGATATGGTATTTTTATAACTACTATGTTGGAAGAGGGAGATAATTAATCTCTCTTTTCTAATATATTGACATTTAATGATAAATAACTATAATATTGTTCTGAGGTGCATTATGGTAAAGAATTTTGATTTAGGTACAGTATTGAGTGCTACTACTGGTACTAGTTGTGTAGATGACTTCAATAAAGTATATGAAATTGCTTATTTTATTTTAGATGATAAATTGATTACAGCTTTAGGACTTGTAAAAGCTTTTCCTGTTATGCGTAATCATATAATTGCTATATATCCAGAACTAAGTGATGTCATGCCAAGATTAAATGATCGTGGTAATATTGATGTATGGGTCAATTTACAAAAAGAAAAGTATGGTGAAGAACTACCCATACCACAATTAGGGGACAAATTAGAAGGAAAAGAATTAGTAAAGAAAAAATTGCCAATTAATTCTATTACTACACACTAAAAATTAATTATATAAAACATAAAAAAAGAATCATTTAATAAAGTGAAATATTATTGTTACACTTTATAATGATTTCTTTTTTTTTAAACTAATTTTTTCTCTTTATTCTTAAATAAACATTGATTAATAGTATCAATTTCATCATCACTTAAAATAGTTTTATATATTATTGATTGATATAATATTTCATCTTCACGAGCATTAGAAAACATTTCTTTTAAGGCATTACTATTTCTTAGAACTTTATTACGTGAAATTAAAACCCCATTAAAATTGTATCTTAAATCATTAGAATCTAGAAAACTTTCATCAAGTGTTCGTATTAGTTCACTAACACTATCTAACTCAATTCGTGATACAGAATCAAGACATTCTTTCATACTCTTTACTTCTCTTAAAGGAGTAGTATCTAAAATTAGTTCATCAATATCAGTACAATTAAGAAAGAATGATCCACCATTTTTAATTCCATAGACAATTTCTTCTTCATCAGTTAAAACATCTAAACCAAAGTTTTCAGATATTATTACACGTTTTCTAAATCCTTCAAAATCATCTGTTACTTTTAAAACTTCACTAACTGGTAATTGATGTTCCAAAGCAAAATCAACCAAATCAAATAATTCAATATTTTTAATTAAATTAAAAACATTTTCATCTTTAATTAATTCTAAACCATAGCTTTTAGCAAGATTAATTCTTCTTTCTAATTCTTCACTATCCATTAAAAGAAAATTACAATCATATTGCTTGGAACTAAAAGGAGCACTTTCATTACGAAAAATATTAAAGTTTCTAAAAATACATTCATCTTTATCACTTATTATTTGCGAATAATGTTCCTTTAAAAAAGAAAGAGAAAAAGCACCCGTTTTATAATATCCTAAAATTCTTGTTAAACTATCATTGTCACTGTTTAATAGAGCCATAAAAAAGTCTTTATCATTAACACTAGTAATAGGAAAACCATTTTCTTTTAAAGTATCTAAAAATTCCTTTAATTTTTCGCTATCAATTATAAAATCATTTAAAGCTGTAATTAAACTAGGATTCATTCCATAATCAAATAATATTTTTTGAATGGCAAATTCCTTTTCATAATGTTCTTCTTCTTCTTTTAAATCATAATATTTTACATTTTGACCCTTTAAGGCAATCGCTAATAGAGCAATGTGTAATTTATTTGATAAAGTACGCCATTTAGAATCAACACTATCCAAGATTTTTTTACTTTTAAATAATTTTATTAGATCATCACAAATACTAATATTTGTCTTTTTACGATTAACATTCTTTTTTAAATCAGATAAACAGGATGTTATTTTATTAATGACATCATCAAAATTAGTAATTTCCCGAATCATTGCTTTGGCACTATTAGTTATACGATCTCTTTTACGAGTAAGAGATTGATCATTAGCAATTCGATAGTCGATAGCATCACGGGCGGCTTCTTGACAACTCTTAGCATCAAGAAGAGTTATCCAATCATCAAAAAAATCAGCAACTCTTTCATCATATTTAGTTATTAATTCCTTAAAATCGTGATACTTAGGTAATTTTATCTTAATTTTAGAAAAATTTATTTTTAAAGATTCGTTACCAAATAAATCAATATTATTAGACTCATCACGATCAGATACAGAGCATAAGAAATCAAAAAAAGATTTTAAATCATTTTTATATAACTCTGTAAAAGCAATCTGAACTTTAGAAGAAGCATCCTTTACTTCTTTTAAACTGATCTTTTGATCATTGATAAGTAGTGATAAAGCAAACAATTCACTAACCGAAATATCACTTAAAGATAATAATTGGAACTGTTTATACTTTTTTAAAATACTATCGATATATTTTATTTTTTCTTCATCAAGAGATGGATTATTTGCTTCTATTTCTTCTTTTATTAAACTAATTATATCCATATTATTTCTCTCCTTTTAAAAGTCTTAAAACTTTCTCAGTTCTTTCATTTTGCCTTTCAATAAAAGAAGGATCATCAAGACTACCTAAAATACTTCTTTGTTGAAGATTCCAAGTCGTATAACGATTATTGATAAAATTATTTTCTAATGCACCCCAAGTTGTCTTTTTATTAATTGCTCCTAAAACAGTATAGATATTATCAGAAATATGAGTTAAATATATACGTGCTTGATGAAGAGGCTGTTTTAATTTTAATAATTTTGGATAATGTTTCATCCTTTCAATAGTAATAGGTTTACCTAAAATGAATGGTTCATATATAGTAAGAAAATGTTTATAGAGTTGAACATTTATTTTTTCAATATCTTGGCAAAATAGAGATGCATGATTAGCTGATTCTAAATGAATTAGAAGAGGCTTAGAATTTTCTTCAGGAACTAATTCTTCTTCTTTATTTCCTAAACGATAGTCTTTTAAGGCTTCAAAAATACTTTCTTTACGATCTAAAATAACTTTAATTTCTTCTTTTTCAATACTATTTAATTTACCTCTAAATTCCGCTAAATAACGATTATAAAAGACAATTTCTTTGTAATAAGTACTCATTAGTTGATTTAGAACATTAAAAAATTTAGGATCATCTCGTGCAGGTAAATATTTAAACATGTCACTAATATCACTTGCTTCAATTTGTAAAAGAATTTCAGCAACATGATTATCTTGTTCCAAAATGGGTTCTTCTTCATAAGTAGTTTCAATAGTTGGTGGAGTAATTATAGTTGATTCAGTAAAAGTTGAATTATCAAGAATTGATTGTTGGTGGCGTAACTCCGCAAGATGATATTTTTTATCTTCAACTATTTTAGCATTATGGCGATGAATTAAAATTAGTGCTTGAATAGCATCTTGTTGTGTTGTAATACCTAATTTTTCCAATAGAGAAAATGGTTCAGTTACATATTCGCCATTTGTTAATTTATCTATGTCAATACTCATTTTTATCACTCCCAAAAAAAGTCTCTTTATTTTACCACAAAATCACTTTTTTGTAAATATGAAAGAATTGACATCTATTCTTTTTTTACTATAATATAAAATATAAGTTAGGGTGGTAGTGATGAAAAACTATATAACAATATCCGGAAAAGGACCATTACCCAAAATACCAACAAGAAAGCCAGCAAATCCCTTAATTGTTAGTAAAGAGGCCTTGAGTAACATGAAAAGAAGTGCTAATATTTATCTAGAGAGAATTGATGACGAACTTGCATATTCTGAAAGTCTAGCAAGAGAAATGCCTAGAGTTTTGGAATTAAAAAAGCAATATAATTAATTCATTTTTGGTGGTGATACTATTTACAATATAAAGAAAAATATCGATAAGATTAAAAGGGGAGAGAGTACTTTCTTTTTAGACCCTAAAGACTATAATTTAGTAAAGTCTAAATTAAAAAAGAATGAATATAAAATTTTTAAGACATATCCTGATTGTAATAAGGTTATTCTATATGTCACAACGCCACCTGAAGTAATTTTATATGAAATAAAAGCAAAAGGTGAACTTCGTCATCAAGATATCTTAGGAACTTTATTTTCACTAAATATAACTAATGAAATGTTTGGTGATATAATTGTCGATGATGGTAAATATTACCTTTATATATTAAAGATAATTGATAACTACATTAGAAGTAATCTTCTCTTCATTCGTAATATTCCAATTGAATTAGTTGAAAGAGATCTCAATTATTTAGAAAATTATCATCAAAAGTATGAAGAGTATTCCATAATTGTCTCTAGTCTTAGAATTGATACTATTATTTCGAGAATCATTAATACTAATCGTAGTAATGTCATAGATAAGATTAAAAATAAAGAGATTTTAGTTAATTATGAGGTTCTTAATAAGTCTTCTTATACTTTAAAAGAACAAGATATTTTTAGCATTCGTAAGTTTGGAAAGTATAAGTTTATTGGAATAGAAAAAACAACTAAAAAGGATAATTATATTGTTAAATATCAAAAGTATGTCTAGTAATATGTCAAAAAGAGTAAAGTGATAACTGTCAATCTTTGACTATTACTTTTTTTTAGTTATAATTATACTAGGTGAGGATTATGGCATCAGCAATAATTCATATGTGTATTGCGAAAAAAGCAAATGAAATATTAAAAGTTTCCGAAAGAGAATTTCTATTGGGTAGTATTGCTCCTGATATCAGTAAACAAATTGGTGAATCAAAAGTATATTCCCATTTTTTAGTCACTGAAGGATACAATATTCCGCAATTAGATAAATTCCTTGATAAATATAAAGATACATTAAAAGATAATTCTTTTAATCTAGGTTATTATTGTCATTTGTTTGCTGATATGTTATGGTTTGGGTTATTTATAAATAGTTATTGTGGTACTAGTCAAGATGATGTCCATTATAAAAATGGTGAAACAAAAAAATTGACACCAGAATTATTTATGACAATACTATATAATGATTATAGTAATTTAAATATTAAAATGATTGATAAATATAATCTTGATTTATCCTTATTTTATGAAGAACTTCCTAATATAAATTCTGAAATATCAGAAATTCCCCTTGATAAATTACAAATAATTGTCGATAAGATGGGGGAGATTGTTGAACAATCAAAAGAAAGAGAAACCGTTGTTTTAGATGAAACTTCCATTTTTCGTTTCATCGATAAAACAAGTGAGGATTTTATAAATAATTTAAAAGAAATAGGTGTTTTATGAGTACGACTGTAGTAGTAGCGCAAATATTTGCATTAATAGCTTTTGTCTTATATACGATTAGTTTACAATTTCGTAGTCGATCTAAAGTTTTAAAAACGCAAATAGTTGCCAATAGTTTTTATGCCCTTGAATATTTAATGTTAAATGCATATGCTGGGGTAAATAATAGTTTATTTGGAATAAGCCGTTCCATTCTTTTTTATATTTTCCATAAGAAACATCGAAAATGTCCTTCTTATGTAGCTGTTATTTTTATAACTTTAGTCGTCATTTTTGGATTTGTTTCCTATGATGGTATCTTTAGTACTTTACCAGTTATCATAAGTATCATTTTTTTCTTAGCATTATATACTGAAGATATGAAATTGTATCGAATAGTTGCCGCTGTTGCTTCTATTTTATGGATCATTTACAATCTAGCAGTTTCTGCTTACGTCGGTGTTCTAGATAGCGTTGTAGAGTTGATATCAGCGGTTATTGCTATTTATCGATTAGATATTGAACATAAAAAAAGAAGAAGATTTTTTAGGAGAAAATAATCTCCTTTTTATTTTGTCGAAAAAAATATGTTATTTTTTAGCAAATAGAGTTGACAAGTGCTAACCATAATAATATAATGATATTAGCACTGTGAAAAAGAAAGTGCTAGGAGGTAACTATGCTGACAGAAAGACAAAAAGAAATATTAAAAATAATAGTTCTTGAATATATCAAGTTAGCCAAACCGGTTGGTTCAAATTTGATATGTGATACTCTTAACTGTTCAAGCGCAACAATAAGAAGTGAGATGGCAACCTTAGAAGAATTAGGACTTTTAGAGAAAACACATACTTCAAGTGGACGTGTTCCAAGTGAGAAGGGATATCGTTATTACGTCGATAATTTAATGGAGATTAAAAAGATGAGTGCTGAAGACATGTTAAAACTACAAATAATCTTCCATAATAATCAATTACAATTCAACGATTGTGTTGCCGAAAGTCTAAAATTGATTTCCGAGATGACTAATTATACATCTATTAAATTAGGTAGCGCATCCCATGAAAATACTTTGAAAGAGATTAGTATCGTTCCTTTGAATGATGATAACTTAATCGTCATTGTCGTCACTAATATGGGTTATGTTGAACATAAAAATATTAGTCTTCCCAATGTCGATATCAATGACGTTAAGAAAACAGTTAACCTCATCAATAATATGATTGTTGGTACTCCTATCGATGAAGTTAGTGAAAAATTGGAATTTGAAATTAAACCAATTATTGCTAACTACGTTGAAGAACACGAAAAACTATACAATGCTTTCTATAATGTATTTAATAACTTTGCTAGTAAAAATGTTGACGTTATCGGAAAACGTAATATCTTAAAACATAAAGAATTTGATAATATTGAGAAAGTTAGTCGTATTCTTGATAAGTTTGAAGATGATAATATTGCTAATCTCGTCGATGAAATAAAAGAGCGTGGTAACGACATCAACATTTATATTGGTAAAGAAAATAACATTGATGATGATATGACCGTTATTGAAACTAGTTATAAGACACCGCAAGAAGAAGGAAAACTTGTTGTCGTTGGTCCTAAACGTATGGATTATGATCGTGTTGTTGCCTTACTAGAATTTATTAAAGAAAATATTGAAAACCAAGGAGATAGATGATGGAAAAGAAAAATAAAAAAGAAGAAGTAAAAGAAGAACAAAAAGAAGTACAACAAC
>CANQWJ010000053.1 GCA_947627525.1 uncultured Bacilli bacterium | reverse complement strand
CAATTGGTCCATCAAATGGAATCTTACTAATACAAGTTGCTAAACTAGAACCAAACAAAGCCGTAATCTCTGGTGAATTATCTTGTTCAACAGATAAAACCGTGTTAACGATTTGTACTTCATTTCTAAATCCATCGGGGAATAGTGGACGCATTGGTCGATCAATCATACGAGCTGCCAAAGTAGCATTCTCAGTTGGACGACCTTCTCTTTTTATAAATCCCCCCGGAATCTTTCCTACTGAATATAATTTTTCTTGATACAAAACCATTAAAGGAAAGAAATCAGCTAAAATATTAGCATTCTTACTAACAACAGCCGTTGATAAAACAACAGTATCACCATAACGAACAAGAACAGCTCCATTTGCTTGTTTAGCCATCTCACCATGTTCAACAACAATTTTTCTTCCTCTAAAATCAAACTCAAAAACCTTCTTTTCCATCTTTACTACCTCCAACTATAAATTATTATAACTTATCTTTTTCAAAAATAAAAGACACCAAAAACAGTGTCTACTTTTATTCAATATTACTACTTTCTTAAACCTAACTCTTTAATTAAAGCACGGTATCTATTAACATCGTGTTTAACAAGATAGTTTAATAAGTTCTTTCTTTGTCCGACTTTCTTTAAAAGTCCTCTTTGTGAATGATAATCATGAGTATGTTCTTTCATGTGTTCAGTTAAGTTGTTAATTTCTTCAGTTAAAATTGCAACTTGAACTTCAACACTACCACAATCTCCTTCACTTCTAGCAAATTTCTTAATAATCTCTTGTTTTCTCTCTTTAGTCATTGCCATAATTTTTTTCCTCCTCTACATAATATTCACTTCGTCTGAGTAATTGTCGGAAAAATTCAATTACCAAGATGAAGTAACGAAAATAATATATCTTATTTTATAAAATAAATCAAGTCTTTTTGTATTTTTTTAAATATGGTGTTATAATTATTTTGTCATTGCCCCATCGCCAAGTGGTAAGGCATCAGGCTCTGAACCTGACATTCGTTAGTTCGAATCTAACTGGGGCAGCCAATATTGATTAGAAACTAGAATAAAATCTAGTTTTTTTATGCTATTGAAACCAAACATTTACCAAAATTAAAGGCTAAAATTAAAAGAAAAAAAATAATGACAATAGAGCACGCAAAAATATAGATCTTATCATCTTTTGACATTTCTTTGTTTATTTTCTTTTTTACAACTTTTCTTAGTTGATGCTTATTCTTCTTATTACTCTTTTTCACAATTTTACACCACCTTTATACTAAGAACTTAACATAAAAAAGAAAAAAAGACAATTTCAATTGTCTTTAAAACGTAATTTTTTCATTGATATAGTCAACTAATTTGTCAAGCGAAAGAGTTACTTGCTCCATAGTATCACGATCACGAACTGTTACAGTGTTATCATTTAAGGTATTATCATCAATTGTGACAGCAAAAGGAGTTCCAACAACATCACTACGTCTATATCTCTTACCAATGTTTCCACTATCATCGTAATCTGTCATAAAATGCTTACTCAACTCTTTATAAACTTCTTGAGCTTTTTCACTATGATATTTCTTAATTAAAGGAAGAACCGTTACTTTATAAGGAGCAAGGAATGGATGGAATTTCATAACTTCACGAGTTTGTCCATCTTCCAAAGTCTCTTCACAATAAGCATTACATAAAACTGTTAAAACCAAACGTTCAACACCAAGTGATGGCTCGATAACATAAGGAATATATCGCTCTTGAGTATCTGGATCTAAATATTCCATACTAACACCGGAGAATTTTTGATGTTGACTTAAGTCATAATCTGTACGACTAGCTATTCCCCATAATTCACCCCAACCAAATGGGAACTTATACTCTATATCAGTAGTAGCATTACTATAAAAAGATAATTCTTCTTGTGAATGATCTCTAAGACGTAAGTTCTCTTCTTTAATACCTAAAGATAACAAGAAGTTTTTACAATAGTCTTTATAGTATTGGAACCACTCTAATTCTGTTCCCGGTTTACAAAAGAACTCCAATTCCATTTGTTCAAATTCACGAACACGGAAAATAAAGTTACCAGGAGTAATCTCATTACGGAAACTCTTACCAACTTGTCCAATTCCAAAAGGCACTTTTTTACGCAAACTTCTTTGAACATTTAAGAAGTCCGCAAAAATACCTTGCGCTGTTTCAGGACGTAAATAAATAGTATTTTTAGAGTCTTCAGTAACACCTTGGAAAGTCTTAAACATTAAATTGAATTGTCTAATATCAGTAAAGTCACTCTTACCACAATTAGGACAAGTAATATTATGCTCTTTAATATAATTGACTAAATCTTCATTACTCATAGATGCCGCATCTTCAACCCCATTATCTTCAACTAATTTGTCAGCACGATGTCTCGTCTTACAATTTTTACAATCAATTAAAGGATCAGAGAAAGTTGCTAAATGTCCACTTGCTTCCCAAGTTTTAGGATTCATAAGAATAGCACTATCTAATCCGACATTATTAGGGTCCTCTTGAATAAACTTCTTAAGCCAAGCTTTCTTAACATTATTTTTAAGTTCAGCCCCTACTGGACCATAGTCCCAAGTATTCGCAAGTCCTCCATATATTTCACTACCTTGGAAAATGAAACCATATTGTTTACAGAAATTAACCATTTTGTCCATATTTAATTCACTCATTTTTTCACCTCAATCTTATTTTATGGATTAAAAAATCTTCTAGAATATTGTAAGGACGGTTTCCCGCGGTTCCACCTTACTTATTCTAGAAGAATCTCTCAAAACATATAGCTGATAGGATTCCACCCCGTCATCGCTTCATAAAAGTAATTTTATAACAAATTTATTAATATGTAAAGAATTATTGCTGTTTTTTAATTATAAGTATTTTTTTCACCTGTTCGATCATAAACAACTCTTACTGTTCTTTCACCTATATTTTCATCAGCTAATAATTGTTCATCACTACCATCAATAATAGATTCTATTTTTAGATCTTTTTCCTCTGTAATAGGAACATAATGTCCTCCACTATCAATACTTGTCCAATAAAATGTGAACTTATTATTTTCATCTAATGTAACTACTACATAAGCATCAAATTCACCACCATATGGACTAGTTTTAGTTCCTTTTTCTGTTCTTATATTATTAATATGAATATAATAAGTAGTATTAGTATTTCTAATTAAAATTTCCCCTTTAGCAATTGCTTGAGAAGCTGAGGAAATATACTCAATAGCATTATCGATATATGCTTTTTTTCTACTTTTCTCAATTGTATGTGATATTGAAGGAATTGCAATAGCTATAAGAAGACCAAGAATTACAATAACAGCAAGCATTTCAATTAGAGTAAAACCATTTTTATTTTTCATTTTATATCACCTTATTTTCTATAATGATTATAAAACAAATGAATAAAAAAAAGCAACTGTCAATAAATATTTTAATACTTATTGACAATCGCCAATATAATTATTTTGTTTTTACTTTAACTTGTTGTGATTCTAATAAATTTTGTTTAATATTTTTACTCCATTTATTAGTAAATTTAGCAAGTCCAGCACAAACCAACGTAGCAGCACCATAAGATAATGTATCAACAAAGGTAAATTGTGGATAAATAATAGTAGCAACACCATTTAATCCATACCAAGCTGCTCCGGCTGTTGAAAGAACAAAAGCCGCTTTAGAAGTATAGAATAATCCTTTATTAAATTTAACACGACCATTATTTATTTTTAAATCATCACAATTAACCGTTACACGTTCTGGTGCTTCTGTTTTTTTAACTTGCGCATCTTTTAATAAATTATTAAAATCTGAATTATAAGCCATAATAATAACCCCCTTCTATTTATAAAGCCATATCATCTAAATGTGCACTAATTATATCACAAAACAATTAAAAAGTCAATTTTATAATGTATTTAATAAACAAAAAGAAGAATTTATCTTCTTACTTTTTGTCTTGCTTGTCTATCTACAACAATATTGTCAATTCTTTTTTTATCTTTATCTTCTTGTTCAATAAAAATTTGTGGAACAAGAGCTGCTGCTGCTCCTAGTCCAGAAGTAACTAAAGGTGTAATATAACTACCATATCCCGTAAATATTTTAGCACCAAATAAACCAACACTAGCAGCCATAAACGCTACCCCAGTATAACTACAAGCAGTAAAGAACTTTTTATTTGCTCTTATTTTTCCATATCTAGTTTCAATAGTTTCAAAATCATCCATATTATAAATCCCCCTTCAATAAATATGCCTAGATTATAACACATTACCACAAAAAAAGCAAGTTTTTTTAAGATAACTTACTCTTTTTACTCTTTTTAATACGATTCATTGCCGTCGTTGATTTAATATGATTACCAACTATTTCTGATACATCTGATATAGTAACAAAAGCTGAACTATCTTCTTCATCGACAATTCTTTTTATTTCAGGAATTTCTAAACGTGTTACAACAACATATAAAATTGATTTGCTACCAGTTATTAAACCTGTTCCTTCTAACAAAGTACAAGTACGTCCTAAACGACGATAAATGGTTTCAGCAAGAGATGTGCCATTTTCAGAAATAATCATTACAGATTTTACTTTTTCTAAACCATCATTAACAAAATCAATTATTTTAAAAGTTATGAAATAAGTAAGTAATGAATACAAAGCACGATTAGCTCCAAACATGAATCCCGCTATTGCAAAAATAATTAAATTAAACATCAAAACAATTTGTCCAACTGATAAAGAAGTATTTTTACTTATGACAATAGCAACCGATTCTGTTCCATCAACACAACCACCACACTTAATGATTAAACCAACACCAATTCCTAATAAAACACCACCATAAACCAGCGCTAAAAGAATATCGCTAGTAATTATTGGTATTGATTCAAATACTTCCAAAAGAATTGAAAATAAGGCCATACTATATATAGCTTTTATTAAAAAATGTTTTCCTAAATTATGATAACCAATATACAAAAAAGGAATATTAATACAAAAAATTAAGATACCTAACTTTATTTTAGTCAATTTATTAATAATTATTGAAATACCAGTAATACCACCATCTAATATAGAATTAGGAACAAGAAATTGACGTAGTGCAATAGCTGCTAAACAAGCCCCTATTGACATTCCAATAAATTGCAATAACAAAAATAAAAAATGATTTTTCTTTAGTTTTGCCATAACTTCAAACACCTACCTAATATAATTCTAACATTTATTTGTAAACTATACACAATTTTTTATTAATTTTACACCAAAGTAGACAAGTTATATAATTAATTTATAAATGAAAAAAGAGTAAATTTGATTACTCTTGAACATAATGTATAAACTTATAATTTAACAATATAACTATAAATATAATTAAAATAATTACAAACAAATTTATTAATGGACATTAATGGTAATTCACAATTAATAATATAAATACTATATCTTATTAAACTGTGTACAACTTGGCTTAATTATATTTTTTTATTTTTGTCTAACCTCAACATAATATTTTATTATTTAAATATAAATATCATCAATAACACATTATTAAAAATAATTTTAAATTAATTTAACTAAAATTTATAATAAATATTAATTAAATAATATGGACAATTTTGTTACCAAGTACCAGTCCATCTTGCAACAGCAGGTGTTATATCATCGTAATAACTATAAATGGCTGAATTTAATTCTATACCAACACTAGGAGCAACATTATATCGCATCGCATTACTACTGCTTATTTTTTTGGTAGCATGTGAATAATCACCATATGCATTTTGTGATTTAACAGTATTATTAATACTTAGCTTTACAACATTAAAATACAAAGATGATTCAAGTTTAGTAACTGTTTCCGTTGGTAAAGCAAAACTTGCACCAATACCTGTTAAATCATAACCGATATCATTGGTTTCAGTAGAAGTTTTACAAAAATTAAGAACACAATATGTTTGACTAAAATGTGCATCACCAGATGTTAAAATGTGGGAATCCACACCAATTCCGATGATATCGTAACTGCGAACAGCGGGAAATTTTCTCCATTGTAAATTAACTTTATAACGAAATTCCACGGAATCAATTTGCGAAATTGTTGTTCTCAATTCTTTATATTCAGATTGAATCAAACCATCACTATATCCTAGTGGTTCAACTCCTGAATTTTTTATGTAGTCTTCTTTAGATATTCTAAAATCATTATCACTAATTATTCTACCAGTGGCATCATATCTAATAATATTTACATAATAATTAGTAGTATCAGAAACTAATTCACCATTGAAACTATTATTATAGTTAAAATCATCTTCTAACATATATTCTATTTCACTTTCTGAAAATCCCAATTCTACTAAATTATCATATTCTTCCTTACTCATCTTTACACCATAATAGTTTTCGTAATAGGCGTCCCCATCCGCAAATACTACTCCTGGTACAAAAATTAGTATTGCCAAAATTAACATTATCTTCTTTTTCATCATTATTTTCTCTCCTTTCACTTTTCATAATAATTAAAATTCAAAATTTTTAACACTTTTTGTCATTCGAATTTTGTCGAAACTTGTTCTACTACCTATTCGACTTTTAATTTAATACTAAAATTTGTAATTTTATCACTATCATTTCCAATTTCAAATTTTAAAATCAAATTAGAACATTTTCCGCAATTAATTGGTCTTGTTGAAAATGTAATAGAATCAAATGTACTATTAATATGATTCTCTTTCTCATTATTAGAAATACTTTTTTCAAATATTTTATCGCTTTTATTATAAAGTTGATATTTTATATAGTCACCACTTAGTACTTCTTTTCCTAAATATCCAACGTTATATATTGAAATATAATTTTTATCATTAATAGATATTATTTCACCATTAACAAAAAATGACTTATTTTCACTCGATAATTTATAAATTTGAACTTTATCATAATTATTTCTATAATAAATTCCCATAATTAAAGCAAAAATTACTGATGCTACTGTCACAATTATCAACATAACCATTAAAATATTTTTTCGTTTATGAACTATCGCAAGATTATCTTTTCTATCTTCACCATTTAACAATTCGGAAACTTCAATTTTTAGGATATCAGATAGTGGAATAAATAATGAAACATCAGGCATTGCTGAACCACATTCCCACTTTGATACAGCCTTACCAGTTACTCCTAATAATTCACCTAACTCATCTTGAGTTATATGAAGTTTTTTACGTTTATTCTTTATATAATTTCCTATTTTACCATAATCCATAATTATGTACTCCTCAATTACTATATAAATCACAAAAATATTTCTTTTGATATCGTAGTAATGAATTTTTGTAAAAAAAAGAAAATAACTATACTATTATTTTCTCCATTATTTTCATAACTTTTTTTTCTGATTTTTCTTCTACACTAGCAGTTGGCCATATATTCGTATATGTTTCTAAAGAGTCACAATACTCATTGAATGGTTTAGCAAAATTATTAGGATTAGTCGCATCTTCACTAAATTGCCTAAAAGTATCCTCATCTCTTTCAAGAACAACCTTTTTAGCAAATGCAAAAGCGGCATAATATTTATCTCCTATTGCTTCTTCATCTAAATGATCTTGAGCACTAAAACTATCTTTCGTCTTTTTTAACTCAATCAAAAATCTAAGTCTTTGACTAGATGTTACTTTTGATTTGCGATCAAAAATAAAATCATATTCTTCATCTTCAACATCAAATAATTTAATAAACTCGTCTAACTCTTCTTCATAACTAGAATCAGAATACAATAATTCAGATAAATCACTTAAACGATCTATTCTATCAGATACATCTTCAACTATTGTTTTTAATTTATACATTTTTTTTAATATTTCATCCATTTCTCCCACACCTTCAAAAACTTTTTCTATGTATTATAACACAATTTTATAAAGTCGAAACATTTTTTTATTTTATTGTTTATTTTGATAACGATATTCGAATTGATATAAAGTTTTGATTTGGATATTCGAATTAACTAAAATAACCCATA
>CANQWJ010000052.1 GCA_947627525.1 uncultured Bacilli bacterium | reverse complement strand
CGATTTGTTCCAATTGTTATCACTCGTAAAGGATTATCTTGATTGTTAGCGTTATAGGTATCCAAAAAAGCCTTACTGCCTCTTAAAAAAGCCTTATAAATTTTTAGTTTATCAGTAATATTACGATGACTTAAAGACATTTCAACATTATTGAAAACAGCATATCCTTCATCTCTATTGACATAAATAGTTGACTTGGCAATTATCGTTCCCGATTCATCCCTTATGACAAGATTTTGACAACAATCAAGAATCATACTAGCACGCATAATTCCATTACCAGCACCATTGACATGCGCACAACAACTACAGTATTTACCAAGAATTAAGTTATCATAATCTTGCTTTGGTAACCACTCATAAGAAAACTCATCACTTTTCTTTTCTCTTAGATCATTGTTAGGATTATTGTCCCAAATCTCTTCGTCATCAGTTGTGTAATGTTTAACAAAAATATTTCTTGGTGCTACAAGAGCTTCTTCATACGTTTTTTTAGCATTCTGCCAATCTTGATCACTGTCATACCATTCAGATATTAAATTGGCAAGATTTTGATATTTTGGTTCAACTTCTTTAAATTTATTCTTAGTAAAAAAATTAATACATTTTTGCATTGTAACTTTCAATTGACGTTGATCACCACGATCAGATGTTGAAGTTCTTTTTATATCCTTAAAATTATCATAAATACGTTCAATAAAACCAGAGTTATTTTTTTCTCTTTGAATTAGTTCTTGATAGTTTTCAAAAAAGAATTGCGCAAATTCAGGATCATATTCATCTCTTAAATTTCTAAAGTTAAAGATGCGGTGGATATCATCACCAATAACTTGATTAGGATTATTATTTCCATTTGGATAGTCTGAAGCAAAAATCTTTTCGGTAAGGAAAGTTGTTGCTTTTTGACGAATGATAGGATCATTTTCTAAAGCACCTGTAACATAGAATAGCTTTAATAAATCATTTAGATTGACATGATTGTTATCATTTTTTTCAAATATACGACTAGCTTTGATAGCTCTTTTTAAGTTGGCATCATATACAGAAAGCATTTTTTGAAGCAATGGGTTATTAGCTTCACTAATAAAAATAGGTTTATAGAGAAACGTATCTTTTAAGTTGTTTTCTTTGATTGTTTTAACAAAACTTGTTAGAGCTGAACTAGAAGAATCAGAAGCATTTAAAGTACGGTGTAGTTCACTACTTCTCAATAATGCACTCTCTTTTAAAATACGAAGTAATAAATCTTTATCAATTTTTAAAAGTTCACGATATTTATCAAGACCCATTTCGGATAAGAAATGATAATTACATAGTTCTTCATCTTCAATATTGTTTTCTTTTAGAAGATTGACAAATTCTATGAATAATTTAAAATTTTCATTTAATAGTTTGTGACATTTCTCTTGTTCACTATCATTTTGGCGATATCGCACAAATTTTTCAAAATCATTGTTTGATAAATTATAATAATCTTCTTCACCACTATTTTCCTTGTACCAGATTCCTAATATTTTACTATTAGTTAACACCCATTCAAAATATTCATCATCAGGATTTACAAGTGCAAATAACTTTTCTCTTCCTTTAGGTCCCATTATGCGCATTAGACGACCATCTTTTAAATAACGACAATTAAAATTATGTTTCTTTAAATCTTCCATGAAATCTAAATAAAGTCCTGGTTCAAATACAATAGCATCTGGTCTATAAATACAGTTTTCAGAAATGTCCGATGTGGATGTTGTTCTATAAGTACCATCTTTTTCAACTATAAAAGTACCATCTTTGTATGTGTATAGTATGTATCTATATCCTGGAGCATGTAGTGATACATTTTGAAGATCTTTTCCACTTACGCCATTCGCAAAAATAAATTCAACGCCATCAGGAAAATCACTAACTTTGAATGGACCAACGTCATCAATATAGACTTTTTTAAGATTTTTTAAATTTTTAAAATCACCAAGTAAACTCCAATTACCTTTAAGATGAATTTCTTTAATTTGATTATCTATTTCACTTAAGTTAGAAATTCCTGATATGTTAAATGGTTGTTTATATTTCTTTGTTAAGTTAGTGTCTTCTTGATCCTCTAAATCGGGAAGATAACCATCATATTCTAAAATTTCAAAGGGAAAGTATCCTGTTTTTCCATCAAATGAATAAGGAAATAAATAATTTTCGCGAATCATAATAGAACTCATAGGAAAAAGAGGAATGGCACCGATTCTAAGTGTTTTTAGATTATCACAATCTATAAAGGCATTATACTCTATATCTTTACAAACAGTTGGTAATGATAATTCTTTTAGTTTTTTACTACCAGCAAAGGCATATTTACCGATTGAAAAAATAGGATCAATTATTTCTTTATCAATTCCTTCAAGACGATAACATAATTTACTAACAGAATAACTTTCCTCTTCACAACCATTAGCGTATAAAACGAGTGCTTGACATCGCTTATCGATTAACACTTTATGATCGGGTGTCATCAAGTTTTTATTAGCACCATGAACATTAATTTTCTTTAAGGAATTCATATATGAAAAAGCTAAATCACCAAACTTTTCTAGAAGAGGTGGTATTGTAATTTCTTCGATGCTATTACAATATTTAAAGCTTTCTTTTCCTATGTACTCTAAAAGCCATGGAAGATTAATTTTATATAATTTATGACAATTATAAAAGGCTCTTGTCCCAATTGTTTTAATACTGTCATTTAATATCACTTCCTCTAAAGAAGTACAATTACTAAAAACTTCAGCAGCAATCCTATCAAGATAAGGACCAATAACTATTTTTTTAAGACTTTTACATCCTGAAAAAGCAAAACTTTCCATTTTAGTCAAGAACTCTGAATTAATAACTTCCTTTAAAGAAGTACACCCTCTAAAACAAGCACGACCGACTTCTACATAATTGTTAAATGTAATCTTTTTTAAAGAAGAACAATTACTAAAAGCCAATTCTGGAAAATTAGTAATACAAGATGGTATTTCCTTTAAACGACGACAATTCTTAAAAGATCTTCTTGAAATATTTACATGACAATTTTCACTACTTATGATTTCCTCTAAACTAGTACAACCTTCAAAAGCACTAAGTCCTATTTCCTTAAGTGTATCAGGAAGGACAACTTTTCTTAAATTATGGCAATTCAAAAGAAGGTTAGAATCAATTTTTTCTATCCCCTTAGGTATTGTAAGAGTACCATTTATGATATCATTTGGTTCAATCTCTTTTAAAATTTTAGTATGTTTTTCATCCTCTAAAATTACCATTTTTTGTTTCCCCTTTAATTAGTGGTTTATTTTATCATTTAATTAGTAAAAAAGCAAGGAAAAACTGAGGTTTTAATTGACTAAAAGTACTTTTAAAAATATAATAATAAGTCATAAAAGGAGGGACTATTATGAAATTTTGGCATTTTATAAAAAATATGGTTTCTCCTAACAATAATGGAAATCAAGATAATTTATTAAATGGTGATGAAATAAATAATAGTGATTTTTCAGAATCATCTACGTCTAGTTCCAAGAAGAATAATGACACAATTGATGACCAACAAATAGCTTCGAAAGAAAGTAGTGATGACAAAAATATTAGTAATGAATCAGATAATGTCGATGAAGATAGTAGTAAGTCTGATTTGAGTGATAAAGAAGAAAATGGCGAAAAAGGAAATACTTCAAGTAATAGTGCTAGTTCTAATGAGCAATCATCAAAGCAAGATAATGATGATTCTGATAATAATTTATCAAGTAATGTAGAAAATAATGCTGATGCTAGTAAAGAAAGTGATTCAAATAGTGTAAAAAGTTATGAAGAAGAGGCACCAAAGGAAGAGACAAGTTCCAATGAAAGTCTAGAAAATTCTAGTGAAAGTAATGATTCAAATAATAGTGATGAAGGAGGTAGCTTTGAAGACTTTCTTGATGATGTAGATAGTGATAGTAAATCTAAAAATGAAGATGACAATGGAATTAATAATGAAAATGATTCTTCTGAATCAACTAATCAAAACGATAGTTCCAATGATTTAAGAGATGTTGGAAAAGAACAGCCTTCTATAAATGATAATAGCGATATTGAAGATGACTCTAATAATAGCGATGAAGGAGGTAGCTTTGAAGATTTTCTTGATGATTCAAATAATGATAATAAATCTAAAAATGAAGATAACAATGAAAGTAATGATGGAAATAATTCTTCTGAATCAACTAGTCAAAATGATAGTTCCAATGATTTAGGTGATGACGAAAAAGAAAGCCCTTCTATAAATAATAATAATAGCGATAGTGAAGAAGATTCAAATAATGCTACTGATTCTAATGAACAGGAAAATAGTCAATTAACTGGTAATGATACAACTTCTGAGCAAGATGGTAGTGATTCAAATAATAGTAGTGAAGAGGGTAGCTTTGAAGATTTTCTTAATGATTCAAATAATGATAATAAACCTAAAAATGAAGATAACAATGGAAGTAATGATGGAAATGACTCTTCTGAGTCAACTAATCAAAATGATAGTTCTAGTGATTCAAGAGATGCTGGAAAAGAGAAGTCTTCTTTAGATGAAAATAGTAGTATTAAAGATGACATAAATAAAGATAGTGATAGTTCTAATGAAGAAAATGATAGTGACAATCAGGATAATAGTGATGATCTTGATAATTCTTCAAGTAATGATGCTTCTTTAGAAGAAGACACTAGTGATAAAGAAACAGACAATGAAGGAACTGAAGATAAACAAGAAGAAAAAGAATCAATCTTATCTGAACAAGCTAATAATTTCCTTAATCAATTGAATGATTTGCCACCTTTTGACAAAAGAAATAGAGGAGGCGGTTATGCGATTGATACCAATGGTAGCACAGATCTTCCTGATAGTATTATTCGTACTCTCATAACCAAATTCTTAAATCAACGTTTTTGTAAACGTGATAGTGATTTAAATCATCGTGCTAATTCTCTAGAAAAGTGTGAGGGTTATTATAAATGGGAAGTTAAAGATGTTGTCATTCACTCGCGAACACACCAATTAAATAAAGTATTAAATGATAAATATTCCTATGATTATGAAGATGGAACTAGTCAAAATGTTCCCTTATCCTTTTATTTTGACATGTCTGGTAGTATGTCTAAATATACTAATATGCTTGCGACGATTGCTATTGAATTGTTGAAGAAAAAAGTTAAAGTTTTAGTTGGCTTTAATGAAAAAGTCAATCTACAAATTGAAAGTATTAGAGGAGAAATTGATGTTAAGACTTTGGCATCTGTAATAGAACGAGCGGGTTACTTGTCATTAAGTGAGAAAGAACAGTCTAACTTTGAAAAGAAGATGAAGGACTCCAACGTTACTTATAAATATATTGGTCAAAATATTGATGTTTATTTAATTTCTAAACGAGCTGAAAAATGTGCTATTTTTGCTGACTTCGATCCTAAGACGGAAGTGGAAAATCTCTCGCATCATACACAAGTATACTGGTTTTGTTTTGAAGATGGATACACTACCAGAAATACTTCTAATTTTGAAGGTTTTATGTACAAAGTTAAGACTCCACAAGATATTTTAAATGCTTTAGTGAGAGTAAATGAAAACCGTTTTGAAACTTTATGTTATATCGATAATGGTAAAAAAGTCTTGCAAAAAAGACCTGATGAAAGGAGTAAGAAAAAATGACAATGACAAAGGAAAAAGTTAAACAATTATTTGAAAAGAATGGTTATTATATTGATGACTATGCCTTATCTAAAGCTTATCTATCACTTTACTATTTAATAAATAGAAACTCAGTAGGGCAAGAAGTTTATTCCCTATGTTTAGATGGACCTAGTGGTTGTGGTAAAACTAGTTTTGTTGATGCCTATACTAAAGTTGCCCAAGAATTATTAGAAGTACCAGTACAGTTCATCAATTTTCAGCTTGATGCTGAAACGGGGAAAGATGATTTGTATGAAGATATTGATGTCGTCGCAACTTTTGAGAGTGATACTTCTAAAATTAGAATTCCGGGAACGATTTTAAAAGCCATAAAACTTGTCAATGAAGGAAATTATGTCATTTTAAAGATGGATGAATATGATAAAGCCCGTGATTCAACCGATACCTTCTTTAATAACTTTCTCCAAGAAGGAAGAATAAACACAATTCAACATGGCGATATTCAAATAAAACCAGAAAATTTTGGTAAACTACAAGTATTTTTATGTAAAAATGATATGCGTGTTGATTTGTCTGAGCCAATGGTTCGCCGTAACCGTCTAATTAGACTTGATTATATGGCACCAGATCGTATGTTTCAAATCCTTCAAAAGTTTGTTGCTAAGAATGGTATTGCTGACGAATTACTAAACTTAGTGGTTTTAATTTATCAACAAGTATATGATAATCGTAGTCTTTACACTAAATTGCCATCTTGTTCTGAATGTCAACAAGCTCTTATGGATGCTTTCTTGTTATTACAGTCTGGTGGCTTCACTAAAAATGATATATATACTAATATCATTGAAAATATGTTAAAAATTGAAGATGATGTTAAAAGTTTTGAATCAAGTTTAAAAAAGAATAATAATAAACTTAAAGATGTTATTATGGCAATGAAAAATGATGATGGCTCTAATAAAGAACAAGTTGACATCAATACTTTGATTGCCAGTAAACTTTTCACTGGTGAATCAAAAAAATTAACAGATAAAATTTTTGAATTACAAGGGTTAATTGATAAATATAGTAGTCGTTTTGCTAGTCTAGAAGAGGAACATCGAAAATTATTAGATGATGAAAAAGAAAAGATTCTTTTAGAAAATGGTAAATTGGTAACAACTGAAAGACCTAAGGCTCTTAGTAATTTTGGTGATGAATCATTATATGTTAAAAGAGGATTTGACATCTTTCAACTAGCAAATGATTGGTATAGTGTTGCTGAAGTGGTGTTTGATGGTTTATCACATGCCGAGTTAATAAAAAAGATGATAGCAAATGCTTCTTCCATTGGAGCTACAATATATGAAAATGGTATTATGCTCAAAGAAGAGGATGGCGAGCATTTAATTGTTACTTATAATCTTGAGGAAGGTAATAAACCAGTATATAAATTTATGTCTTCACTTCCTGTTAATCCTTATTCATTTTTAAAAGAAATAAGTAAGTTTATTTCTTTAGGAAGGCAAATATATAATGCCCAACCTGTTAAGATGGGTTATGATATTGAATTTGGTATTGTTGATGCTTTAATATGTTGTGACTCTACTATTAATTTAAGAAATAATGGTGCTGAACTTGAAAAAATTGATGATGATCCAACTATTTCACTAGTTGATGAAAATGTATATCATTTATATTTTAAAGGAAATAGCGTTGAAAAATTTATTGATGCTCTTTATCCTTCTCGTAGAACTTCACAATGTCGTGCAACAGAAAATGGTATAGTTACTGAAGTTATTGATCAAGAAGAAGAATTTTCTAATGATATTACATCTTGCCAAACAGCATCTAAAAAGATGATGGCTAATAAGAAGGTTTATCAAAAATGAATTCAGTAGATTTAGAACACTTAGAAGCTGAAAAAATTCAAAAGCTAGAAAAAATGGGCTTTAAGAAAAGTGAACTTGTTATACCAGAAGTATTAGAAGAAGAAAAAGAAAGACTAGGGAAAGAACTATTTTATTTAGTAAAAGATTTAGCTCACAAAAATAGGTTATTAAAAGATATGACTACGCAACAAAGAGCAGTTAATACGTCTATTAATAAAAAGATAAAAGAGTTAATTGCTAAAGGCGCTGATGTTAATTATCAAGAACGAGAGCAAGGTATGACACCTTTAATCATTTGTTGTAGTAACGGACTATTTGATACTTTTAAATTATTAGTTAATAGTGGAGCTGATATTAATAAAAGTAGTTATTATGGAGTAACACCAGTTATTTTTAGTGTTATTAATGGTGAAATTAGAATTTTAAATGCTTTAATTCTTCTTGGTGCTGATATAAATGCTCAGTGTTTAGATGGTGATACTGCTCTTATGGTAGCACAAGAAAATATTAAAGTTAATAGTTTTG
>CANQWJ010000051.1 GCA_947627525.1 uncultured Bacilli bacterium | reverse complement strand
CACCAAAACGTTGTTCTTCATCAACAACTAATAAACCTAAGTCCTTGGGTCTTATATCGTCACTTAAAAGACGATGTGTTCCAAATAAAATATCAACTTTTCCCTCTTCTAAATCTTTAACAATTCTTTTTACATCCTTACTAGAAGTAAAGCGATTTAACACTTCTATATTAACAGGATAATTTTTAAATCTCGTAACCGCATTATTATATTGTTGCATTGAAAGAATCGTTGTTGGGCATAAATATAGAACTTGTTTAGAATCAAGAACAGCTTTAAACATGGCACGAAAAGCTACTTCTGTTTTACCGAATCCAACATCACCACACAATAAACGGTCCATTGGTATAGTAGATTCCATATCTTGTTTTATTTGTGATATGACAAGCAATTGGTCGTTTGTCTCTTCATATTCAAACTCTTTTTCAAACATTATTTGATATTCATTATCAGGACTAAATTTAAATCCTTGTTTCATCTCTCTTGTCGCATATAACTTTATTAAATCCCCAGCAATATCTTGAACTTTCTTCTTAATGCGTAACTTAGTCTTTTGCCACTCCGTTCCCCCTAATTTATTAACCTTAGGAACAACGCCTTCTTTACCTGTAAACTTACTTATTAAATCTATCTTTTCAACAGGAATATATAATTTATCTTTACCACTATATATAATTTCTAAATAATCTTTTAATAAACCATTTTGTGATAAAGATTTTATCCCATTATAAATTCCAATACCATTGACATTATGAACGACATAGTCACCTATTTCAATATTAGAAATATTCTTTATCTTAGATGCATATTTAAAACTACTCTTATATTTTTTCTTTGGTTGAACAACTTTAAATAATTCTTGTTCAGTTAAAACTATATAGTTCTTATATTCAAATCCTTCATTAATACTCTTTTCTATTATATTAACTGTATTATCTATTATTTGGTTTTCATTAGTTATTATATATGAACAAGTTAAATATTTAGAAAAGCTCTTTATTTGATATTTTTTTAGACAGATGACAATCGTTTTATTTATGTATAAACTCTTATTTAAGTAATCATTAATTGCATCAATATCTTCATTAAACTTACGAATTGTTTTAACATCATAAGAATAAGTTCTATTTTTAGGAATGATATTATCTAAATTATTAATTGTATTATAATGAATTACTTCATCGTATAAAATCTCATCAAAATCAAACATATATGTATAAGAATAATCTTGATCACGGCTTGTTTTATACTCCATAATTTGATTTCTTAAAGTATCTACTCCCGTTATTATTTGAGCATAATCTTTAAATACAAAAAGAGGATTATCTAAATACTCACTAATATTACTTACTTTTTGACTATAAAGAGGTAAGTTTTTCTGATTATCGTTATCTAGCTCTATATCCTCATCGATTAAAAACTCTGTATAAGGATTTATTACTATTTCTTCAATCTCATCAATTGTCTTTTGGGTTTCCTCATCAAAATATCTAATGGAATCAATAGTATCACCAAAATACTCAATTCTAATAGGATGATTTTCACCAAAAGGAAAGACATCAATAACGAAACCACGAATTCCCATTTCCCCAGTTTTATTAACTATTGTTTCACGATTGTAACCAAGACTTGTCAAATTTTTAATCAATTCATCACGTTCATAATCTTCATCTTTTTTCAAATGAATTTTTTTCTTTATAAATAAATCTTTCGTTGGCAAATAACGAAGTAAACCATTTAGATGTGTTACAACAATGTGTTTTTGTCCATCTAATAATTGATTTATCGTATCAAGTCTTGTTATTTTTAAATCAGGACTAATCGCAATTGATTCACTTGTTAAGAAGTCATCCATGGGAAATAAAAGTGTCTTATCATTATAATTATTAAGAGAATTATTTAATTTATTTGCTTCATATAAAGTTGATGTGACAACGATAATATCTCTTTTTTCTTCTTTGAATAATTTTGATAAATATACACAAAAAAACTCATCTGTCATTCCTGTTAAACAGATGTTTTTTTCTTTTCTTATATCAAGTATTTGTTCAAAGAAATTATTCATATAACCCTCCTATTTGTGATTATATTTGGCCATTAATGCTTCAAAATCTAATTTATAGAAATCGTCTATTATATTATTAACAGTATCTTTTAATTCATCTATTATTTTTTGATTTTCTTTTGATATATCACCCAAAACATAATCTTTTGTATCCATTTCTTTATTATTAGAAATACCTATTTTTAGTCTTTTATAATCTTGAGTATGAAGATGTGCTTCAATATTTTTTAAACCATTATGTCCCCCACTTGAACCAGTAGGACGAAGTTTATATTTACCAATTGGTAAGTCTAAATCATCATTGATAATTAAAATATCTTCAATATTAATCTTATAAAAATCAACAAAAGATTTAACTACTTCACCAGATAGATTGATATAAGATTGCGGTTTTAAAAGAATTGTCTTTTCACCATTATTAATGAATTCAATATATAATCCCTGAAACTTTTTCTTAGTAATTTCAACATTCTTTTTTTTAGCGTAATCATCTATAAACATGAATCCCATATTATGACGAGTCTTTTCATACTCTTTTCCTGGATTTCCTAATCCTACTATCAACTTCATAACATCACTTCCCTATATGATAAGCTTTATAAATCTCTGACTTTGTCGTATTACGATCTTTTGCGACTTTCTTTAAAGCATCTTTTTCTGATAAACCTTCTTCTATATACATATTGATATGTTCTTCAATAGTCATATCATCAAAATTAACTTTTTTGGTATTTCCTTCAACAACGACGACGAATTCACCTCTTATTTCCTGGCTACTCAATTCATCGATTACTTCACTAATTGTGCCACGATATATTTCCTCATACATTTTAGAAATCTCACGAGCAATGGCTACTTTTCTATCACCAAATATATTTTTAAGAGATTCAAGCATTTCAATAATACGATGTGGAGCTTCATAAAAAATAATTGTAACTGGATAATTCTTTAAATTTTCCAACTCTTTTTCACGTTTACTCTTTTTAGCGTTTAAAAAGCCATAAAACATAAAAGGTGAAGGATTTAATCCCGATGAAATTAAAGCTGGTATCAAAGCATTTGCACCAGGTAACGGTATTACATTATAACCCTTTTTGATAACTTCTTCAACTATTTTATATCCTGGATCACTAATAATTGGTGTTCCACGATCAGTAACAATTCCAACATTCTTACCTTCTTCTAAATATTGAACTGCCAAAGATTTAGTACTTTCTTCATTATGATCATTAGAACTAACTAACTTTTTATTAATTTCTAATCGTGATAACATTTGCTTAGTTATTCTCGTATCTTCACAAAATAAGACATCGACTAATTTCAATGTCTCTATTGAACGCAAAGTCATATCATCAAAGTTACCAATTGGTGTTGGAATTAAATATAAAGCATTACTACCATCATAACTCTTTTGACTCATAATTACCTCCTAAAAAATAATTTGTTTATTTCATCTAAATAATTACCTTGTTCATCATGAATAAATAAAGGTTCTTTAACGATTAGTCCAGGATGGCCATTCTTTCTTCCTTCAATTAGAACCATATTTGATTCACTATTTTTCTTCGGATAAATAAATTGCACTTTCTTAGGTTCAATATTATTTTTTCGCATTTCTTCTATTATTTCAATTAGACGATCAGTACGATGAATCATTGCGAAAGTACCATTATTATTTAAATATTTACGAGCAATCTTTATTAACTCAGCTAAATTGATATTCTTTTCATGACGCGCAATCGTCTTATGTTCATCATCATTTTGCTTGGAAAGTTCTTCTAGTCGAAAATATGGTGGATTAGATACAATAACGTCAAAAAAATTAGCATCAAAATATTGGTCTAATTTTTTCATATCATCATTAATAATTTTTATTTGATCATCTAATTTATTTATAGAGATTGATTCTTGAGCTAAATCATAGACATCTTCTTGAATTTCAATGCCATAGATTTTCGCCTTTGTCAAAGTTGATAAAATTAACGGAATAGGCGCATTACCAGTTCCTAAATCAAGAATATTTTTAACATTTTTATTAATAGTAACAAAATTGGGTAATAAGACAGAATCTAAAGAAAAACTAAACCAATCAGGATTTTGAACTATTTTTAAATTATCATATCCTAATAAATCATTTACTACTTTCATCTAAGTTTCTTTCCTCTAAAATTTTTCCCGGCCTCTCAACTGTATAAGTTCTCTTAAATAAATTATGACTGACAACTTTGACTGTTTCATCACCATCTTTAATTATTGAACCAATTGGTGGATATTCCTTTTTCATTTCTTTATATTGATCATCTTCATAATTTAGACAACATAACAATCTCCCACAAATACCATTTATCTTTGTTGGATTTAAAGCTATATATTGGTTTTTAGCCATATTGATAGATACACTATTAAAATCATTTAAGAAGGTACTACAACATAAAAAGCGACCACAAGGACCAATACCACCTATTTCTTTAGCTTTATCTCTTACACCAATTTGTCTCAATTCAATTCTTGTCTTATAAATAGAAGCTAGTTTCTTAGCCAACTCTCTAAAATCAATTCTTTCGTCAGCTAAAAAGTTTAATATTAATTGCTTACGATCAAAGGTAAATGTTGCATCTATAAAGTTCATATCTAAATCTAATTTTTCAGCAATAGATCTAGCATCTTTTAAAGCTTTTTTACCTTTTTCTTCATTTATTTTCTCTTGCTTTAAATCATCTTTATTAGCAACCCGTATTATATTTTTCAAAGGAAAGACTAACTTTTCTTCAGACATTTCGGAAGGATCACTCATTACTGTTCCAAATTGCATTCCCTTTTCAGTTTCAACAATTACTTTATCACCATTATTAATTTTTAATTTATTTGTTGCAAAATAATAAACACGATTTGAGTTAATAAACTTTACTGCTACTACTTCATACATATTATTCACCACCATATACATCAGCTATTATTTTATCTATTACTGTTTTTATATTAACATTATAATTCAAATAATTACTACTTTCATTAATTGCTTCAATTTTTTTAATTATTTTATCTTGATCTTTTTCATAATCTAAAGAATCTAATGCACCATTTTTAAAATAATTATATTTAGAATCAAATGAATTACTATTATGAAGTAAATCACTATATATTCTTTGAACTTGTTCTAAAACAACAAGAAAATCTTTTCTTTCTAAATCATTATCTGATACTAATTGATATAAATATGGTAAAGACCTTTTTTGATATTTCTCAATAATCTCAACGAATTTATAACTAATATCTTCCTTGTCTAATTCTAAATATGTTTTCTTTTTTAAACTAATATTTATACATCTAGATAAAATTGTTTTAATAACACTATATTTATTCTTAGTTAATAAAATAGCAACAATATTATCTTCTGGTTCCTCTAAAAACTTCAACAAAGTATTTGCTGAAGACTTATTTAATTTTGAAGCATCTTCTATTACATATATTTTTAAATTATTATCAAAAGACTCTTTTCTAAAATCATTTTGAATTTCTAATATTTGCTCTTTTTTTATCCATAAACTATCAGCTTTAATTATTTTAATATTGGGATAATTTCCACTATCAATTAAAGTATTTAAATATTCATTTTCTTTTTTATTTCTAATCATTAATATTTTGCACATATCTTTGATAAAAGTATCTATATCAATTGCTTCATCTAATTCAAACATATAAGCATGACTTATTTTATCTTCTTTAATAGCATTATTCATAATTGTATAAAATTCGACATAATCATCTTTGTATTTTTCTAACATATTTACCTCCTAAAATAATACTATTAAAGATATGATTAACATTGCTAATCCAGGAAAATCAAGAAAATAAACAATTGCTAGCGTAACGATATTTATAGGAATGAGCATATTAAAATTTAATCCTATTTTATTAAACCAATACAATAAAAAGAAGCTTAAAACCAATTTTTGAATAAATTTTTTAATCATAAACACACCTATTAAAATTTATGATTTTAGATGTGTTCATTATTCTATTTCTTTACGATCAGTTAATGCTCTTTCCAATGTTATAGAATCAATATATTCCATATCAGCACCAATTGGAATTCCGCTAGCAATACGGGTTACTTTAATATTTAAACCCTCTAAAATTTTCTTTATATATAGACTAGTAGTCTCTCCCTCAATGCTTGGTTTAACAGCAATTATAACTTCTTTAAAACTACCTTCTTTAATTCTTTTTAATAGTTTTTCTAAACCAATGTCTTCAGGATTGATTCCATCTAATGGTGATATTAAATTATCAATAACATGATAATATCCATTATAACTTCCTAATTTTTCAAATAAAAATATATTTTTCTTATCTTCTAAAACGCATAATAAATCCTTATTACGATTTTTATCAGCACATATTGAACATATTTCATTTTCAGTTATATTGGAACAAATGGGACATTTTTTTATTTTAGTTTTAACTTCTTTTATACTATCAGTAAAGAAATCCGTTTTTTCCTCATCGAGATCAAGAATGAAAAAAGCCATTCTTTCAGCTGATTTCTCACCTATTCCTGGTAGTAATTTAAAACTTTCAATTAAATTTCTTAAACTATCGGGATACATTAAAATAGTCCTGGCATTCCGTTAGCAAATTTTCCCATTTTTTCTTGCGTCATCTTATCGACTTTTTTCATAGCATCATTAACAGCAAGCATAATCATATCTTGTAATGCTTCGATATCATCACTTTCTAAAGTTGCTGATTTATCAATATTAACCTCCAATATTTCTTTTTTTCCATTTACTTTCACTTTAACTAAAGCATTCTCTCCTTCAAATGTTGTTGCTTCAATTTTCTCTTGTTCTTTTTGCATATCTCTTTGTAAACTTTGGGCTTGTTTTAAAATAGCTTGCATATTCATATTAAACACTCTCCTTTATTTCTATTTTACTCATATCAAATAATTCATTTGCTTTTTCAATAATATCACTATTTTTTTTAGAATTAGAAGTAATCTTTTTAGTAATATTATCTGGCATTTGTTTTTCTTCAATATAATTATATTTTACATTATTTTTTATATTTTCTATATAATTTTTCTTTATTTCTAACCATTCATTTTTAGTAACAAATATTAATTTTCGATCAATAGCAATAGTATTCTTTAAAGCATCTTCATATTTTTGAATATACATATTTCCTTTTTCCACAAAAGAATCATAACTATATTCAAGAATCAAATATTCATTACTTGCAGCAATCGGCGTTGCATCAATTAATTCACAAACAAGTGCTCCAAACTCTTTGTCAAAAGTAAAGTTATTTAAATCATTCCACTTATCTTTAATTTCATTTAAAGATTGTTTGTTAACACCAACAAAAGTATTATTGATTCTTATTTTTTTAAACTCTTCATCGATACTGTTATTAGTATCAATTTCATTGCTTGATTCTATAGTTATAGTGTTATCTTCTTTTTTCTCAATTTTAGGTTTTATTATATGCCCCTCTTGATATGTAATTACATTTGTTTTTTCATTAGAATCTACTATCTTATCACTTGCATATTTGCAAATATTAAATATTGCAATTTCTAAATATATTTTTCCAAGAACAGAATTTTGCATTTTATCTATTGCATCAGTTAAATAATTTATTATAAAACAAATGTTTGTATTGTTTTCTTTTATCATTTTATCTTTTAAATTAACTATTACTTTTTCCACAATCTTTGTTAAATCTTTACCAGTATCAAAATAGTCATTAATTATTTTTAAAGATGTATTTAATTCTTTCTTAATTAATAGATCAGATAAATAATCTATTTCATTATTAGAAACATTACCATTTATAACATAAATATCTTCTTCTGTTATCTTATCATTTGTATAAGCTGTAGCCATATCTAATAGTCCAATAGCATCTCTTAAACCACCATCTGATGCATTAACAATTTCCCAAATTGCATCATCAGTTATATTTATTTTCTCTAGATCACTTATCTCTTTTAATCTTGCAAACATATCATTATTATTTATCTTCTTAAATTCTAAAGTTTGACAACGCGAAACAATTGTAATTGGAACCTTATGTAATTCAGTTGTAGCTAAAATAAAAACAATATGTTCAGG
>CANQWJ010000050.1 GCA_947627525.1 uncultured Bacilli bacterium | reverse complement strand
TATTTATCTTATCATCATAACTTAATTTACTCATTTAAAAACCTCATTTCTTTGTCCAAGAAATGGGGTTCATATCACAAATGATTAGGCTTTTATTTTGTCTTTTATTTTATTTATATGAATCTAATATATCTCTTGCGGCAATTAAACCTGTTGCGGCTGCTGTTACAATATTTCCAGCTTTACCAGAACCATCACCTATGAAATAGATATCATAATCTTCTAATTTAAACTTATCATTAGTTGTTATTTCGTTAGAGAAGAACTTTATTTCTGGTCCATAGAGAAGGGTTTCACCATTATTGACACCAGGAATTATCTCATTTAATTTATCTAATCCTTCAATGATATTAGTAATAATACGATGTGGTAAAACAAGAGCAAGGTCACCAGCTACACAATCTTTAAGAGTAGGGGTAATGAAGCCTTTATTAATGCGATGCCATTCACTACGACGATGACTCTTTAAGTCTTTTAATGATTGAATGATTGGTTTACCATCTCCCAAGACATTAGCAATTCTCGCAATTGATTCACCATATTGTCTAGTATTAGTTACTGGTTCAGTTAAATTTACTTTACTGATAAAAGCAAAGTTAGAATTGTTTGATTTAATGTCTTTTAGAGAGTGTCCATTGACACAAATATAACCATAATAGTTCTCTTTAGATACGAAACCTCCCGGATTGGTACAGAAAGTTCTTATTTCATCGCCATAAGTATCAGTTTTAATAAAGATAGTAGGGTCATATATGACATTGCATAAGTCTTCTAGTATTTCTTTTCGTACTTCAACTCTAACACCAATTTCAATACTTTGTGATAAGTAAGAAATATGATATTTATCGGCAAGTTCTTGAATCCATTTAGCACCCGTTCTTCCAGGAGCAACAATGACTTTCTTCGTTGTAACAATCTCTTCTTTTTTATCTATTTTAATAGTTATTTCATGTTTATCTTTCTTAATACTTTTGATATCTGTAACACTAGCACTTTCTAATAATTCAACTTTGTTCTTGCGCAAGAAATCAGTGAAATCTTTGATGTATCCAGGAAGATGATCACTTCCTAAATGTTTTTGTTTAATTAATAATAGACGAGCACCAGTGATGGCGACTTTTTTCTTTATTTCATTAGCCATGGTCATATCTGAAGGGAAGACATCACTATCCATCTTAAACTTTGTAAAGATTTCTTCGGTGTCATCAATGATTTTATATGCTTCATCTTCCGTCATATACTTGAATAGATCACTTTTACCAAGTTTCGGAATAAAGTTTAACTTACCATCCGAAAAAGTTCCAGCCCCACCATAACCAGATAGTATTTGACAAGGATTGCAGTTAGCACATTTAGTACCGTACTTATTCATGGGGCAAACTCTATTTTCGGCAAATTTACCTTGATCAACGACTAAAATTTTAAGATTTTTATTTTTGGTACTCAATTCATATGCAGAAAATAATCCCGCTGGACCAGCACCAACAATAACGACATCGTATTGTTTCATATCCATCAACTCCAATACTATTATAACTTAAAAATTAACTCTTTTAAACAAAAATAATAATTTATGTGCTAAATCTTAATTTTGTGTTATAATGTTATTGAAATAGAAATGGGTTGATTATATGTATTATTTAGCATTTGCCGTTTTTTTTGCTTTGAATTTTTCCCTTTGGTTTGTTCTTCCTTCCCTTGCTTTAAAAGGAATTGTTAAACCATCACGTAAACGTAAAGATGAAAATTTAAAGCTTTATTTATTCTTATATGGTGTTTTATGTTTGGTATATGCTGTTACTTATATTTTGTTTTATCATCATTTTGCGATTGCCATAAATGACATTCCACTAATAAATAGTGATAATAATCACATCTTTACTAGTGAAATAGGAAACCTTTCCTTAATGGTCGTTCTCTTTTTAATTATATCCTTAGTATTATCAATATTTACTTTTATTCTTGCGAAACGTGCCTTTAGAATAAAACAAAATAGTGTTGGTTATGCTGTTTGTTTAGTGACTGGTTTCTTAAACATATTAACGTACTGGTTTTCTAATTTAGTGTTAAACTTAGATTTATATGCTTTTGAATTAGAACACTATTTGTTAAACATATTATTAAAAATTGATTATGAAGTATTACTATTTGTTTTTCCTGTATTAGTCTTTTTGAATTTTGCTATATCATTTGTTGAAGAGAAGTAGTTAAATACTTTTTTTTATGGTTAAATAGTCAAGAATAGTAGTTATTGATATATTGACAATAATACCAAAAATAAGGCCATATAGGCCAATATGAAAATAGGAGAGGAAGAGAATGGTTAAAGTTTTTAAAGTTATACCTGTAAGTTCATTTATCATTAATTCTTTAGATTTATCTATTCCTTGAAGTATCGCAACTAGGGGTGGTTGAATGTAATAGAGAATAAATACGGGTAATAAGACTAATAAATAGTTCTTACCTAAATCCGTATTATAAATTAGTTTTAGAAAGAAATTTGGAAAGAGAAAGAGAGTAATGATGACGACCAAGCCAATTAATCCGGAAATAATAATAGCTTGTTTCATTTTCCTTTTAATATCTTTTTTATCCCCTCTAGCATTATATTTAGATATTGTTGGTAATAAACTATTACTGATTGCTAAACTAAAAAAATTAGGAAGCATAATAAGAGGAAGAACATATCCTTCAATGATACCATATTCAATGGAAATAAACTCTTTACTGTAACCAACTTTTTGAAGGATAAACATGAGAATAATTGGTTCAAAGAAATAAAAAATAGAAGAGATAATACGACCACTAGTATTAGGAATTGATATATCTAAAATATCTTTAATATAAGTCTTATTAGGAATCATATCTTTTTTAGTTAAATGAAGTTTATTGGGAAGGAATAAAAATAATACAAGAAAAGATACAGTTTCACTTATGATGTTGACAAGAACAATACCACAGACTGCTTTAACAATATTTATTTTAACTAATTTAGGAATTAAAAGGATGATGAGTGACATCCTCACTATTTGTTCTACAATATTTGATATGACATGCGGTAACATCCTTTGTTTACCAAAAAAATATGATCTAATGATACTAGAAAGACTAATAAAAGGAAGCGTTAAACTAATAGCCATAATTGGTAGAATACATCTTTCTTCATTTAAGAGATTGATAGCTAAATATTTAGCTGAGAACATTAATACTAAAATAGTTATTATATTGATTACAATCGCAATCGGTATCGTTGAAAATAAAATATTTTTATTATTATATTTATCTTCTGATACTAATTTAGATATCGATATGGGAAGACTTAATTGTGTTATTGTCATCGCAAGTGAAAAAGTAGGAAGAATTAACATATATAGACTAACTCCTTCTATACCAATTGTCCTCGTCATAACAATTTTTATAAATAGACCTAATATTTTAGTAATAAATCCACCAATAATTAAAATAATTGTCGATATTATAAATTTCTCTTTCATAGTTTAAATCTATGTTTTAAGACACAAAAAAAGAAGACTATTATAATCTTCTTAATTGTTTAAATAAGAAATAAACTTGCGATTATTGATCCTAACATTACTAATAGGAAAAATATTGATGTTATTTGAATTGCTTTTTTACTCATATTTATCCACCTCAGTACAATTATAATAGAAAAAGGTAAAAAAGTAAAATAAAAATAGAATAATTATAGAAAATAAGAATATATTTTAATGGTGATATTAATGAATATACATAGTAAGAAACTTAGTATTGTAAAACAAAAAAAGATGTACTTAGTATTTATTAGTATGATGTTATGTAGTTTAATAATGGGCTTTTTCTTTTATTTTATTATTTCTAATAGTAATAAAGAATTAGTTATGAATACCCAAAAAGATTTCTTTAGTAATATAAGTAATATCAATTATTTTAGTAGTTTAATGTCTTCTATATTGACGAATGGACTATATGTTTTGATAATGTTTATATTAGGACTTAGTGTTTTAGGATTCGTATTTATAATTGGTATTATTTTAGTAAAAAGTTTTATTGTGGGCTTTTCTATTTCTTCCATCATCGGAACATTTGGTTGGAAAGGAATAGGATTATCATTAGTTTATGTTTTTCCACATCAAATATTATTTTTGATAATTCTTTTACTGATGTGTTTTTATGGATGTAATTTCTGTTATCGACTATTTAATCATATCTTTAAAAAACAAATAATTAATTTTAGAGGAATAAGAGAAAAGTATATAAAAGTATTTATTATATCTTTAATAGGAGCAATTATATGTTCTTTATATGAAGTATTTATAATCCCGTATTTAATAAAAATATTTATATGAAAAGGATAAGCATCAAGTGGTACTTGTTTTCGACATTATTTGCGATTGTATTAATTATTTTAGTATTCCCTGTTCTCATAATAATTGATTTGGTTACTAGAAAATAGAATTGACAAAGGATAATAATCTTTTGTTTTTTTATATATTGTTGTATAATATGCCTAGGTGATTCGTTATGAATAAAAAGGTAATTATTGGAATGAGTGGGGGAGTAGACTCTTCAGTTGCGGCTATTCTATTAAAAGAACAAGGATATGATGTAGAAGGTTTATTTATGCGTAATTGGGATGCTACTATCAATAATGATATATTAGGTAATCCAACTTTAAATGAAAACATTTGTCCCCAAGAACAAGACTATAACGATGCTTTAAAAGTATGTGAAGAAATAGGGATACCTCTACATCGCATTGACTTTGTTAAAGAGTATTGGGATTATGTCTTCACTTATTTTTTAGATGAATTAAAAAAAGGAAGAACACCTAACCCTGATATTATGTGTAATAAATATATTAAGTTTGATTATTTTATTCGTGAAGCCAAAAGATTAGGAGCTGACTATATCGCTACAGGTCATTATGCTAAAATGAAAGATGGTAAATTATGTCGTAGTAAAGATACTAATAAAGATCAAACATATTTCTTATCACAATTGAGTGCTGAACAACTTGAAAATGTTTTATTTCCTTTAGGTGATATTGATAAGTCGGAAGTAAGAGAAATAGCTAAGAAACATAATCTTACAACAGCAACTAAAAAAGATTCAACGGGTATATGTTTTATTGGTGAGCGAAACTTTAAAAACTTTTTGAAGAACTATTTACCTAATATTCCAGGAGATATTGTCAACATTGATAACAATGAAGTTCTAGGTAAGCATATTGGTCTCATGTACTACACGATTGGTCAACGAAGAGGATTAGATATTGGGGGATATGAGAATAGAATGTTTGTTGTTGGGAAGAACTTAGAAAAGAATATCCTTTATGTAGCCTTAGGTGAAGATAATGATTATTTATTATCTGATAGTTGCATTGTTGAAATGGTTAACTTTAATGGTGATGAACGACCTAATGAGTGTACAGCTAAATTTCGATATCGTGCTAGTGACTATCCAGTTAAAATTGAGTATTTAGATGATGGTAATTTATTAGTTAGATATGATAACATTAAATCAGTTACTCCTGGACAAGCTTGTGTTCTATATTTAGGTGAAAGATGTCTTGGTGGGGGAATTATTAAAGAAGTAAGAAAAAATGAAGAAAAACTTTGGTATTTACTATAAGTTTTTCTTTTATTATTAATATATTTTTTGCTTTACACTTGACAATGTCAAATAAAATGATAAAATTAAATTGTATGGAGGTTAGAGACACATATGAAAGAATTAAATAATGTTTTAAATGAATTAGGAATATCCAAAGTAAGACTAGCTAAGTATTTAGGAGTTTCTCGTCAAATGCTATACAATTATTTAGCATTACCTAGTTTAAAGGAATGGCCAAAAGAGAAATCTACTAAATTAATGGGTCTTTTAAATATAAAATCAGAAGAGGAATTAAAAGATATTAAGATTGAAGGAAGTTATATTATTGAAGTTGAAGGACGTCTTAATGATGGTGTTAAAGATTCTTCTGATAAAGAAATTCTTGCTGATTTAAAAGGATTTAATAAAAAGGAACAAGATCTTCTTGCTGATATAATTAATTTATTAAAGGAAAGATTACAAGAAGACCAAACTAAAGATACTTATAATGCATATGTATATTTATATCATTATTTGAAGTCTATGGAGACATCTAAGGAATTAAAATATATACTTGCTTATATGTCTAAATCAATGGGATTTACTGATCCTATGGAATTCGTATTTAATCAAGAGCAACAATTTATTTTTGAAAGTATTTTGTTCTCAGGTTTAACTCTATATAATAATGGTGGTGCTTCTAAGGCAAAACTTGCTGAATCACATAAGAGATTTGTTCAAGATATTGAACATAAGAATGAAGAGAAGTTAAGTAGAACACAAGAACTTAATACGGCTAAAGTACAAGCATTAAGAGAACTTGGTTATACTGAAATAAATGAAGATAATGCTAAAGAAGTATTAGAAAAAATTGCTGAAATTCAATCAAGAAAAGTTTAAGATATCATTTGATATCTTTTTTTTTATTGGAGAGTAGGTACACTCTTTTGATAGATAAATAAATATGATGGAGGTAAGTTAAATAAAAAATGATATATGAATAATTACTCACATATCATTGAATGATAAATAGATAAATAAAATAATAATAAGTTATGTTATCTAATAATTACATATTTAGTCAATTGAAATCCTTTATTTATAAAGGTTTCTTTACCTTTCCTTTCCGCGAATAAACTTCCTATAATTGATATAATGCTAAAATTCACTTTTAAGAGGTGATTTTTTTGTTTTGGAAAAAGAAAACATACGACGAAATGTTATATGAAAATGCATACAAAAAAGAAGAATATAAAAAGATAATTTTGTTATCTTGTATTAGATTAAATAACGGAAAATATAAAATAAGTTACTGTTTAGATTATGTTATATCAAATCAAGACTTTAAAGGTCTTACTTATATATCTTATGTGGTAAATGATACAAAAATAAAATATTTATCAAATAAATATTTTGGTAAATGGTTAAGGGCTGAATTTAATTGTGATGGTCATATATTACATTTATCTAACTACAAAGAATAAAGTAATCTATAAGCTAACGACAATAGATAATGGTTTAGAAGTTGGCGAAGAAAATCAATATGGCCACAAATTGATATATAAATCAAAAATAGTTTTAAACAATATATACGAGTATAAGTCAGTGAATGGAAGTGATAGTTTATGATAGAAGAAAAAAATCTTCCTAGTTATTACGCAGTAATACCAGCAAATGTGCGATATGATAAAGATATTAGTCCAAATGCCAAATTGTTATATGGCGAAATAACCTCATTGTGTAATGATAAAGGTTATTGTTGGGCAACAAATAGTTATTTTATGAATTTATATAACGTAAGTGATAGAACAATAAGAAATCTATTAAAGCAATTAAGCGATAAAAAATATATCAAGATAGAAATGTTAAATAATTCTAAAAGATTAATTTACATAGAATTTACAAGGGCGGAAAAAAATTTCCTACCCCCTAGGAAAAAAATTTCCGGGGAGGCGGAAAAAAATTTCCTCCATAATAATAAAATAAATAATAAAAATGAATATATAGAAGAAGAAGTTTTTGATTATGATTGGTTAGTTGATTAAATCTAAAATATTATTGAATTAGTAGCAATATGATATCATTTTGCAACTAGAAAATATTATACAAATGATGATATTTTTAATTTGGAGGTGGTATTGTATTATGAATAAATTTCAAAATTGTACAATTAATGGTAATTGGTTAATATCTTTATCATTTCTTTATGCATTTGAAGAGAATACTCCAAAAGATGAAGAAATAATAAAATATATTCAAATTCTTGAAAATATTATAAATAATAAACTAATTACTTTAAATTTTAATATTTAATTTTTATTTTTAGTCTTACCGCGCTATTTATTCCGCGCGGTAAGATAAAAATATCCACAATGTGTTATATTTTATTAAACAAATAAAAGTTGACTTTCATTTATTCGTTGTGTTATATTCTAATAAATAAAAGAAAAAAACTATATAATTTCGTATAGTAGTACTACGACACTACTATATGCGTGCATTGTGATTTGTGACAAAAAATATAAAATAATCTCCTTATAATATATTATTAAATAAATACTTCATAGGCTAGGTAGGGTTGTTAATAGGCACCACTAACTTAAATCAACGTAGAAACTTATTCAATATTTTAAAAAAAAATTAATTTTTAGAACTGACAACGTAAGTTGTCTTTTTCCTAATAGGGTAATCTCGTTTAGACACTTCCCTAGTGCTGACATAGTCTAAACGAGTAGGGGAAGATTTG
>CANQWJ010000049.1 GCA_947627525.1 uncultured Bacilli bacterium | reverse complement strand
AATCAAAATTATACATGGCTTATTTGTGCTGCCCAAAATATGAAAATAATATCGATAAGGAATGAAAAAACTAATAAGAAAGTAAAAGAAACACCTACTTTACTCAAAAATTTAATAAAATATCTAAACAATATTAAAAATTTGATTTCAAAACATAAAAAAATTTTTTCCATAAGAAAACCTCTAGAAAAATCTAGGGGTTTGTCTACAGTCTGAGAAAGTTTTAAACTTTCTAATTTTAATATTGACGTCCAAAGTAAATGCGGTGTTTGGCTTCTTTACCACAACAAACACAAGGACCAGTTACTTCTTCACCTTCAATTAAGCATCTTGATTTAATACCAAAATCATCTTTTATTTTATTTTCACAAGCGACATCGCCACACCAATTGACTTTGATGAATCCTGGTTTATGTAAAGCAATATCCGTAAATTCAGCATAATCTTTAGCTTCATAGATCATGGAATCACGACGTTTTAGGGCACGGTCATAAAGATTTCTTTGAATATCGACAAGAAGTGAACTTACTTCCAAAGGAACATCTTCAAGAGGAACTTGTCTTTTTTCAAGAGTATCTCTTCGAACTAATGTCACAAGGTTGTTAGCTAAATCTCTTGGTCCCACTTCAATTCTTACTGGGTAACCTTTAACTTCGGCTTCGGCGAATTTAAATCCTGGTGTTTTATCAGATAAATCAATTTTAGTTGTTATGTCACTATCGTTTAAAGTTTCCATTAGTGAGTTGGCCGTTTCAAGAACTTTTTCATCTTTACCAATAGGTATGACAATAGCTTTAATTGGCGCAATATTAGGTGGTAAAACCAAACCATTATCATCACCATGTGTCATAATGATGGCTCCAATCATTCTTGTCGTTACACCCCATGAAGTCTGATAAGGATTAACCCATTTATTTTCTTTATCTAAGTACTCAATTCCAAAAGCACGAGCAAACCCATTACCAAAGTAATGACTCGTTCCGTTTTGTAAAGCTACTCCATCATACATCATGGCTTCAAGCGTGTAACTTTCTTCAGCACCAGCAAACTTTTCTTTATCGGTTTTCTTACCAACGATGACAGGAAGAGCTAAAATATTTCTTTGAAAATCTTCGTAGACTTTTAACATGCGTAAAGTCTCTTCACGAGCTTCTTCTTCAGTAGCATGCATCGTATGTCCTTCTTGCCACAATATTTCACGACTGCGCAAAAAAGGACGCGTTGTCTTTTCCCAGCGCACAATTGTACACCATTGATTATATAGAATTGGTAAATCACGATAAGATTTAATTATTTTCTTAAAGTGATCACAAAATAATACTTCACTAGTTGGACGAACACACATTCTTTCTTCTAACAAATCATTACCACCATACGTTACCCAAGCAACTTCTGGAGCAAATCCTTCAACGTGTTCTTTCTCAACATTTAATAAACTTTCTGGAATGAACATCGGCATTTGAACATTCTCGTGTTTCGTTTTCTTAAATTCAGCATCCAATATCTTTTGCATATTTTCCCAAATAGCATACCCATAAGGACGAATTATCATACTCCCTTTAACGCTAGAATAGTCAACTAAGTCAGCTTTTTTAACGACATCAGTATACCATTTAGCAAAGTCAACATCACGACTTGTAATCTCTTTTACTTCATTTGCCATTTTATCACTCCTTCAAAATATATTATTATTATATAATATCAAAAACAAAATATCTATATAAAAGCAAAGAAAAAGAGTAAATCTACTCTCAAAAATTTAACATGATCCATTCTGGTTTAAATATGAGTAATAGTCCCATTATGAGCATTAAAATACCACCAATGATCTTAATTAACTTATTGTACTTAGTCGTCATTCCAGCAATTGATAATGTACACATGGAAATGGTAAAGACGACCATATCATCAATCATGTAGAAGAATACATAAAGAAGTAAATAGATGATACGCATGAAACCACCAATTTCATTTGCTACTAATATCTCATTGAAAACCATTGGAAAACCAGCACTACAAGCAAGTTCGACCATATTGACAGAAACAGCTAGAACAATTATTCCACCAAGGGCAATAAAAAAGTTACGCGCATTTTTGATTTTTTTTACTTTGGCCATAATTGTTTTTCTTTTTTTCTCATCAACTATTTGACAACCATCTTCCAGTTTTCGATCGCGAAAGTAAACATATAAATTATAAATACCAAAGATAATGGCAACTATCCCAATTAAATCTCTAATTTGATCTGTCGTAATAAAGTCTAAAATGAGATTGATACCTAACATCGAAAGAAAGTAGAACAGTGCTGACGTAAAAAGAAAAGCAAATCCCAAAATAAACATTTTACGACGATCTTTCATTCCAAAAAGCATACTTATGATGAATAATAGAACCCACATCGCACAAGGATTAAAACCATCAACAAAACCTAAAATAACGGCAGCGACACCAACCGCTGTATCAGTTGCGCTAACTTCTCCTAATAATGGTAAGGTAACTTTACCTTTTTCCACAACTGTCTCTTCTTGCGTATCAAGTTCTAAATTATGACGAATTTGTTCTTCTAAATCATTACCAACCCATTCCGAATAACCTAGATAATACTCTTTACCAATAACTGTAAAAGGAACACCTGTTTTTGATCCTTCAACTTCCAAAAGTTCCTTAACATCATACATGAGTAAAAGATTATCAACATCATCATTAACTTCATAACGGAATACTTTTATTTTATCACCATATTCGTCTTCTAATTGATTAAGAACTTTCTCTTCTTTAGCACAATGAGGACAAGTATTACTATAAAAAAGATAGATATTGACAACATCTTCTTTTTTTTCAACTTCTAACTTTTCATACAAAACATCTTCATAATCATCAGCAAGAGCAAAGCAATTAATTGGAAGAAAAATAAATAAACTAAACAATAATAACAAATATTTTTTCATAACTATTACCTATTTCTTTCTACAACATCATACATTTTTTTAATTAATAAAAATAATAATCATCTAACTTTTCACACTTATAATTTGATAACGAACATTCAAGATTAACATGAATAATGTGCTTTCCTTCTTCATCGTCTGTTAAAATAGTAAAATAAATGTTACCTCTTTCTATATAGTGTATTTGCGTTACCAAACTGCTAATATCTTTATCATTATAATAAAAATTTAGTTTCTTTTTTGTAATATTTTCTCTATTCAAAGAATACTCAATGATTTCTCCATTTGCTAAAAACATTCTATTTTCAACAAATACACTTACATCTTCGGCATATAGACCTGGAGTTATTGTATCAATTAAGATATAATCATCATCTGATAATTTATAAAACAAACCATAGTTAGTCATCTCAGATTTTTCTGGTGCAATATCAGCAAGTGCATATTCACATTTATGTCCTTCATCATCATAACAAGAATGATTTATCAAATCTTTACCTTTTAAATCATAGTGCTTATAATCATCAGTTGTATCTTTTCCTTTAATGCTGCATCCAGTAATTAAAATAAAAACAAATAAACTAAATAATAACAACAAATATTTTTTCATAACTATTACCTATTTCTTTCTACAGCATCATATATTTCTTTCTCTGTTTTCTCGCCAACTAAACGTTCAATTTCTTGATCATCATTCATAAAAATAACTACTGGTAAAACTTTACCAACATCATATTTTTTTACTTCATCTTCATCAAAATCAAAATCTAGTTCTTCTATATCTAAATCTTTATAATCTTCTTTGACTTTTTTCCATATCTTATTAGTTAAAATACAAGCTGGGCACCATACAGCATTTATTTTTATGATTTTCACAAATATCACCTCAACGTAGTAAGTTTATTATAACATTTATCAAATATTTTTAAAAATTCATCTATTTCTTCATTTGTTGTTTTATAGGAAAGACTAATACGAACGCTTGATTTACTACGTTCTGGATCATTAGTTAAAGCTAAGACAGCTTTAGATTCATCCGTTTTATTACTACAAGCTGTCTGTGTTGAAATATAGACTTCATCTTCTTCTAAAGCATGTAATAATACTTCCGGTTTAACGCCTATAACGCTAATATTTAATATATAAGGAAGAGCGTCATCAGGACTATTAATATAGACCTTATCATATTTTGACAATGCTTGACGCACCTTTGAATTAAGTTCTTTAACATAAGCATTGTGTTCATCATAATCCTTATAAACAAGACGTAAAGCCTTCGCTAAAGACGCTATTAAAGGGGTTGCTGGGGTACCACTACGATAAATAGTCGTACTCTTACCACCATGAATCAATGGTTCAATATTAATGTTTTCTTTTTTATATAAAACACCGACACCCTTTACACCAAAAAATTTATGAGCTGAAAAACTAGCAAGATCAATGTTCGTTAAATCAATCTTTTGTTTACCAATACTCTGCGTCAAATCGACGTGATAAAAAATTTTAGGATAATTTTTTAAAAGTTTCCCTATTTCTTCAATTGGTTCAATTATTCCAATCTCACTATTAACCGCTGTAACACTAACTAAAATAGTATCATCACGAATTAGACGTTTTAAGTCTTCTAAATCAACTTTACCATCATCCAATGTTTTAACAAAATCAACATCAAAACCCTTTTTTTGTAAATAGCCAATGGGACCATAAATAGATGAATGCTCAAAATTAGTTGTAATAATATGTTTACCACGATTTTGATATTTTTCACAAATGCCTTTAATGGCTAGATTATTACTTTCACTAGCACCACTCGTATAAATAATTTCGCTAGGTTTAACCCCTAATATTTCAGCAATCTGCTCGGTACTAGCATTTATCAAAGCATTGGCTTTAACCCCTTCTTTATGAAGAGAATTAGGATTAGCCCAATAACTCTCACAGGCCTTAGAAAAAGTTTTTATTACTTCACTATCAACGGGAGTTGTTGCTGAATAGTCTAAATAAATCATATTAACACTCCAATCTACAATTTATAATACGCTATTGTATGTCCTTTGGTCCCTAACTTAATTAAATAATTACTAACATTTTCAGGTATCTCAAAAGCAATTTGGACCGTTCCTTTATTACCGCTCACTACTCCAACATCTTCTTTCAAAATGTGAACGTCAACGATTTGTTTTACACCGCCTACGACAAATGGTTTATCAGAAGTATCAGTTATATCAACGTCAACTCTTACATCAGTACCAAAAGACTCTGTTTCAAAGTTGTTTAACGTTACTTCGTAATCCAAAACAACAAACTTATACCCTTTGGTTGCCACTAACATCTTATCAGGATTATCAGTATTATATTCACCAATAATTTTAATTGGATCCTTACTAACTTCTTTAATGCTTATATCAACATCTTGATAAGTATCCAATAAGGCATTATGCTTACTAGATAAACCAACTGTTCCAACACTTAAAGGATTATCTTTACTAGACTTCTTGCCAACATTTTCAGTATTTTCTTTTTCTTCTGGTTCTTTTTGTTCTTCACTAGATGGACTTTCTTCCTCTAATGGTTTTTCTTTTTTCTCTTCTTCTCCTAGTTTTATAGTACAAGCAGTTAAACTAAAAGATAAGAATAAAACTAATAACATTAAAACTTTTTTCACATTATCACCTTACTGCATTTATATTTTTTTCCCAATCATCACTGTTTAAAACAAAACTTCCGCTGACCACAATATCACTATCCACTAACTTTGCAGTCTCACTATTAATACCACCATCAACATTGATGACAATATTTCTCTTTCCTATTAACTTACGAACCTTTTTTATTCTCTCAATAGTATTATAAATAAAACTTTGTCCACCTTTTCCGGGAACAACACTCATAACTAAAATGGTATCTATATCATCAAGAAAAGGTTCAAGGAAACATAAATCTGTATCAGGACTTATAGCAAGTCCACACTTAATACCATAAGACTTGATCAAATTTAAAAGATTTAAAATATCTTTTTTTATTTCACAATGAATAGTAATGTATTCACAATCTAATTCACTATATTCTTCAATATACTTTTGGGGATCTTCAACCATAAAATGAACATCTAGCCTTTTAGTCAAAGCTCCTTGAAGTTCTTTTAATTCTTTGACAGGGTTAAATTTTCGTTCAATGAATTTTCCATCTCCTACATCAACATGAATATAATCAGTTGAAGTCGCACACAAATTCATCAAATCATCTTCAATATTTTTACTCGTAAAAAAAGAAACTGAAACTTTCTTTGACATTTTATCACCTACTGTATTATTTTTTTATAATTATTATAACGTGATTCTAAAATTTTTCCTTCTTGAACAGCATCTCTAACAGCACATTCTTTTTCGTTTAGATGCATACAATCTTTAAATTTACATGGATAATCTTGAAATTCAACAAAAGCATCACGAATGGCTGTTTTATCAACACTCGTAAATTCTAAACTAGAAAAGCCTGGCGTATCTAAAACTTTTCCACCAAATAGTTCAACTAATTCAACGTGACGCGTCGTATGTTTACCACGACCTAAGGCCTTAGATACCTCACCCGTCTCCAAGTTTAACTTAGCATCTAAACGATTTAATAAGGTACTTTTACCAGATCCTGTTTGACCCGTAAAAACTGTTACTTTATCTTTAAATATTTGTTTTATATCATCTATTTGATCATTTTTATAAACACGATAACCTATTTTTTGATAATAAGCAATGTACTTTTCAATTTTCTCTTTTTCTTCTTCATTCAACAAATCTAATTTCGTAAAACAAATAATGGCTTCAACATTATTTATTTCCATTAAAGTTAATAATTTATCTAAAAGATTAGTTGAAAAATCTGGTACTTTAACACTCGTTATAATAAGACCTTGGTCAATATTGCTGACCATTGGTCTTATTAAACGATTCTTTCTTTCTTCTATTTCTAAAATGTATTTATCTTTTTCATCAATTGTAACGTAATCACCAACAACGGGTGTAATATTGTCTTTACGAAATTTACCACGACTGTGACACTCATAAATTTTGCCATTACAATTAACGGTATATAAATTACTAATTATTTTTATTATTTGTCCTCTCATTAAAACCTCTTTTATGGTGACTGCGTCGTTCCGTCAGTACTTGAACTATCATTTTGGTCAGTATTATCATCACTACTAGTATCTGGTGGTGTATTTTGCACTTCTTCCTTTTTAGCAATCGTAATAATTATTTCAGCATTTTCAACAATTTCACTACCAGCAGGACGTGATTGACGAAGAATTGTTCCTGGATCTTTAACTTGGGAAACAGTCTCTTGAACCTTTACTGTAACACTATATTGTTCACAGAATTCTTTTACCTCTTCAAGGGTCCATCCTTCATTAACAAAGTCAGGATATTTATTATATATCTCTGGATAATAGAGAATTACTTTATCACCTTTTTTAAGAACTGTTCCTTCTTTTGGATCTTGATCAATAATTGTTTCTTTATCAAGGCTTTCCATGTCATCTATACCATCAATAGATTCAATACCTTCAATACTTTTTGACTTCGTCTCAACAGTTATACCATAAGGACGAAGGCGTTCTTGAATGACATCAATCTTTTCACCGTTAAAGAATTCAACAGTATATGTTTCTTCACCAATTGATTCATATAGGGTTATTTCTGTTCCTTCTTTAACGGTACGACCAGCAATCGGATCAGTTTTGACAACTTGTCCTATTTCATATTCAGCACTGACCATCTTCTCTGTTTCGGCTTTTACTTCGAAACCGCTATCTTTAAGAACGGTTTCCGCATCAACAACACTCATTCCTGAAACATCAGGTATTTCCATTTCCTTTTCTTTACCAAAGAAACTAGGTAAGAAAACAGCTGCGACAATACCAACTAAAACAACAAGAATTCCAAATAAGGACCAAATGATAATATTTATTTTCTTACTATTTTTTGGTTCTTCATCATCTTCTAATTCTTCAATGATTTCTTCTTCCTCTTTTGGTTCTTCCTTAATTGGTTCCTTTTTCTTTTCAACTTCTTTTTTCTTAGGTCTAATCGTTGGAATTTGTTCTTTATCTTCTGTTTCATGTTCAGGATATTTATAGACATAGCGTGGTTGATCCATAACATCAGGATCTAAACACACTTTTAAATCTTGATACATTTCTTTAACATCATTATATCTATTTTTAGGATTTTTAGCCGTTGATTTCAAAATGATGTTTTCAATACTTTGCGGAATATTAGAATTTTGTTTTCTAACGCTCGGAATCGGATCTTTCATATGCTTTAAAGCAATTTCAACAGCATTGTCCCCCTTAAATGGTAAAACGCCAGTTAAAAGTTCATAGAACAAAATACCCATTGAGTAAATGTCACATTTAATAGTTGAACCTTTACCATTAGCTTGTTCTGGTGGTAAGTAATGCACGCTTCCCATTACGGAGTTAGTTTGGGTTAATTGCGTTGAATTAAGAGCCAT
>CANQWJ010000048.1 GCA_947627525.1 uncultured Bacilli bacterium | reverse complement strand
CGTTTTCCCTTGTATGAAGGTGGGATATTTAAATGAAGTCATCAATGATGCTTATCAATTAAATATCCCACCTTCATACAAGGGAAAACGTTTAAAAATATATTTTACCAATCAATCTGGAACAAAACCACCAAAGTTTACTTTTCATGTCAATAATAAGGGATTAGTTCATTTCTCTTATGAGCGTTATCTCGAAAATAAAATTCGTGAAAACTTTGACTTTGAAGGAACACCAATTGTTTTACAATTTAAGAATCGTAGTGAAGACTAATAACCAAAATAAATCTCTTACATATAATTATGTAGGAGGTTTTTTATGTTTGGAGATGCTTTCTTTAATAAGGTTGAAAAGAAGACCAATGTCAGTAAGGACACCATTCTTTCAATCGCTTCAAAATTACAACAATCCGATATGAAAGATGAAAAAACATTACGAAATTTAGTCAAAGAAATAGGTGCTGTCGCAGGAAAAGAAGTAAGTGAAGAGAAGACTGATAAAATAGTTAAAGCTATTTTAAATGACAATATTCCTAAAGATTTAAATAAAATGATTTAGTTTGCGGTAATCGTTTGACAAAACCCTCTTTCTATATTAGAATTATTATTATAGGAGGGTAAAGATATGGATACTAGAAAGAAAAAAGATATATTAATTGTAGCAATGGTTTTTGCACTTTGTAGTATGGCAATTGCTTATGCTATGCTTTCAGAAAAAGTTGAAGATCAAGGAAATAATAAAGAAGAATGGTCTGTTGAGATTACTGGCGTTGAACAACTTGCTACTTCTGGTCAAGGATCTAGTGCTTCTGCTGATTCAAACGTTACTACCGCTTTTCTAGCGACTTCTCTATATCAACCAGGAGATAGTGTTACTTATAGTGTAACAGTAGAGAATAAAGGTAGCATAGATGCTAAACTAGATAACATTACTTCAACAATTTCACCAGAAGTTGGAACAGACGATAATCCATATATTACATATACATATGAAGGAATTGCTTCTGGTAGCATTTTAGAGGCAGGAGATGCAATAACTTTTACTATTACTGTTCAATGTGACCCTAGTGCTAGAGTAGTTCCAAATAATACTACAACTTTGACAACTGTTTTAAATTACGTACAAGAAAAAGCATAATTAAGGGGATTAAATATCCCTTTTTTATTTTAAATAATATGATATAATTAATAAAGTAGAATGGTAGGTGTTGATATGAGTGAGACTAATAAACGTCTTTTACCAATATATATAGGATTATTTATTTATTTAATAGCTAGTGTTGTTATGCCATTTACGAATATTTCAAATATTTATACAAATATTATTAATCCCATTTTAATAGTTCTTTTAGCGTTGCTTGTTCATTTTTTAACGTTAGGATTTCGTAATCGTAATCATAATAAAAAAGCGAAGAGAAATGATGTTATATTCATTTTAATAATATACGTTTTAGTCTATTATCTATCAGGTTTAATGTTCGGTTTTATAGGTAATAGTAATTCTTTATCGCTAATGGGAATAATTAAAAATTTCTTTGTTATTTTTGCGGTTTCCTTATTAGAAGAATATATCCGTTATAGAATGGTTACAGCCAGTAAAAAGTCTTGGGGTATATATTTAATAACTATTTTCTTTATTTTGATAAGTATTGACTTTAATTATTTATTCAGTATTAAAAAGGGAATTGATATTTTTCAATATGTTTTATCAACAATTGTCCCTATTGTCATTTTCAATATAACGTTAACTTATTTAGCTAAACAAGTAGGACTACTTGCGAATATGCTTTATCGTGGAATAGTAGTAGGAATTATGACTTTTTCACCAATACTTGCTGACCATACATGGTTACTAACTAATTTCTTCTATCTCATTATGCTAATGGTTTTCGTTTGTTCTATCGATTATTTGACGATGTTACACGACCGTAAGACGCGCAAAAAGGATTTAAAAAAAGAACGCCTATCTTGGGGATTCTTAATAGCTGCTTGTGTTTTTATTCTTTTTATGGTTGGAGTGTTCAAATACGAACCAATTGCCATCGTGTCTGATAGTATGTATGGTGTTTTCCAAAGAGGAGATGCGGTCATCGTTGAAAAGATTGATAAAGAAGACATTGCCAATATTAAAGTTGGCGATATAATTTATTATAAACATGGAAAAGATCACATTACCCATCGTGTCATCTTAATTGAAAAACGCAATGAAAAGTTAGTTTTCTTTACCAAAGGTGATAATAATATATATAGTGATAAATGGGAAGTTAGTGAAGATGAGGTTGACGGAATAGTTAAGTTCCCATTAAAGTATGCTGGTTGGCCATCAATTTGGTTATATGAATTATTTTAGGAGGCCTTATGAAAAATATAAAATTGCGTAAATGGGGGCGATTCTTTTTAGCTCTCGTATCAACTTGTTTTTTCGTAATCTTTATATGGATTTTAGTTGATTGTTTCACTACTAAAAGAGTAGCTAAAAGTACTATTATTACATATAAAGTTGAAGATGATATTGACTATGACATAACTTTAAAACCTAATCAATTTTATAATGAAGAAGAATTAAAAGAACAGAAGTTTTACATACCATCTTTAATGGATAATTTAAAAGTAAAATTTAACTATAATTTAATGGGAAATACATTCTTTTCTAGTGTATATAATTATGAAGTTTTATTAAAACTTGTTGCGAAAGATCAAAATAAAACGATTTGGTCTCATGAAGAACAAATATTGAATAGTAATGATATAACGGAAGAAGATGTATTAAAAGTAGATGTTAACAATGAAATTAATATTGATGTTAATAATTATTACTTAATGGCTAAAGAGTATTATGATTTAACGGGAATCGATGTTGATTTTATCGTTGAAATCAATCTAAAAAACAATTTATCAGTTAAAGGTTATGGTAATAGTGTTAGTGATAAACAAAAGTTATCATTAAGTTTCCCAATTACTAAAAAGATAGTTACTATTAATAAAAATATTGTTAAATCAAATAATAAGTCTATAAAACAATATCAAGTTGATGAAGAGTTCAATAATTCATTATTCATATTTGTTGGACTTTTAACAGTAGCTATTACGCCAGTTATGATTATGTCTTATGTTTCTTTATTTAATTTAACTAATTTAGATGATTATGATCGTAAAAAGAAAAAAATAAAAACCAAATATGGTCATCTTTTAAAGAAAGTTGATAAAGAGCCTGTTTTTAGAAAGAAAGAAGTACTTGATAGTTATGACATTGATGAATTAGTTGATGTATGTCGTGAAAAAGACTTATATATAAATGTTTATGAAGTAGTTAAAGGTAAAGAATGTTGGTATTATGTTGAAGATACAGAAGAAGTATATTTATATGTTTTAAAACTTGATCATAAACAAATTAATATGAAAGATAATAGTATGGTCATAAGTATAAGTAGAAAATCAAAAAGAGTTAAAAAGAAATAACTCTTTTTTTGTTATATTTTGTAAATTCACTCATATTCTTAAATGAGAGATAAGAAAGAAGAGTGAAATATGGATAAAACAGAATTGATTAGAAACATTGCCCTAAGAACTGGTGGGGATATTTATTTAGGAGTAGTAGGAGGAGTACGTACTGGTAAGAGTACATTTATCAAAAAGTTTATTGAAAATTTAGTTGTTCCTAATATTAAGGATGAATATGAAAGAAAAAGAGCTTTAGATGAATTACCACAGAGTGCTAGTGGAAAAACCATTATGACTATTGAACCTAAATTTGTTCCTAATACAGCGGCTAAAATTGATATTGATGATTTTTCTTGTAATATTAGACTCATCGATTGTGTTGGTTATTTGATCGATAATTGTAAGGGTGCGGAAGATGAAAATGGACCAAGAATGGTTAAATGTCCTTGGGTTGATGGTGAGATTCCATTTGTTGAAGCAGCCGAAATGGGAACAGAAAAAGTCATTAAGGAACATTCAACGATTGGTATTGTTATGACGACAGATGGTTCAATTGGCGAATTTACAAGAAGTGATTATTTAGAAGCTGAAAACCGTGTCATTTCGGAATTAAAAGAAATAGGTAAACCTTTTATTGTTCTTTTGAATTCAACCCATCCAACGCTACCAGAAACAGTACGTCTTGCGGAAAGTTTAAAGAAGGAACACAATGTACCAGTTCTTCCTATTAGTGTGGAAAACATAAGTGAAAATGAAATATATGATATTTTAAGAGAAGCTCTATATGAATTCCCAATTCTTGAAGTAAAGGTTAATATGCCAGAGTGGATTGCGATTTTAAATAATAAAAATGTCATTAAGAATAGCTACATAGAGAGTATTAAAGATAGTGTTGTTGAAGTGGATAAGTTACGTGATATTGATAATATAACAAAACATTTCTTAGATAATGAAAATATTGAAAAAGCCTATCTATCCAATGTCGATCCAGCAACCGGTGAAGTTATTGTTTCACTTGAAGCACCACCTGATCTATATAGTAAAGCACTAACTGATATCATTAAGATTGACGTTAGTAGTAAAGCGGAACTCTTATCACTATTCCAAGACTTTAATGAGGCCAAAACTGAGTATGATCAAATAAAGTATGCTTTAAAAATGGTTAAACAAACTGGTTATGGGGTTGCCACACCAACTCTATCGGATATGAAGCTAGAAAAGCCAGAAGTCGTTAAACAAGGTTCTCGTTTTGGTGTTAAACTAAAAGCGATTGCGCCATCCATTCACATGATAAGGGTTGATGTTCAAAGCAGTTTTGAACCGATTATTGGTAGTGAAGTTCAAAGTAAAGAATTAATTGATTACTTAATGCGTGACTATGATAGTGACCCTGAAAGTATTTGGCATAGTGAAATTTTTGGTCGCAGTTTAGATAATATTGTTAAAGAAGGAATTCAATCAAAAATTAATATGATGCCAGATAATATTCGCTTTAAATTACAAAATACTCTTACTAAGGTAGTCAATAAAGGAAGCAATAATATGATTGCGATTGTTCTTTAATATATTAGAAGAAAAATTAATTAAAGGATACATTAAATAAAAATGTGTCCTTTTTTTAAACCTAAATTTAATGTTATAATTATATTGAGGTGTATCACATATGGGACTTTTATATGATTTTGTCTTTGAAGAAGAACTTGAAGATGATGACTATTATTTTGAGGATGATAAATAATTATGAGTAATAGTAAATTAAAAACTGCCATCTTGATGATAATATGTGGGATTATCGAAATAATATTTTTAGCTTTATTATTTGCAAAAGATAGTGAATTTATTATGTTCTTGCCTGGAATACTCTTAATTATAATTGGTATTATTTTATTAGGCATTTATTTAAAAGAAAAAAGTGAATTTAATAATTCTTTATGGAATAAATTTATTGATCAAATTTGTTCAAAGGACTTGGATGATTTATCAACAATTCAAAAAAATGCTGTTTTATGTTTTTTATATGATACGGAAATGGAAAGTGGTGGACATTCTGGATTCTTTTCTATATATGAGGATATGAATTATCAAGATTTAGAAAAAGCTATTTGCATTGTTGCTAATAAAAAAATTGCTGATAACTTTAAAGAAGCACTAGTTAAAGGTAAAAAGGATGATTATGTCAAAACAGATGAAAAGTATTATTCCTATTCACCATCACTTGTTGATTATCTAGAAGAATATGTAGAAAAGAATAAAGAAAAAATATTTAAGCAATAATGAATTTAAAAAAATAACTTTTAAAAATAGATAGAAAATATTAATGAAGTATAGTCTATTTATTTTTTTTATATTATAATTAGTTTATGGGAAATAGAAAGAAGGTATATTATGTGTACAGCTGTAACTTATAGTACAAAAGATCATTATTTTGGAAGGAATTTGGATTTAGAGTATTCTTATCAAGAAACAGTAACTATTACTCCAAGAAATTATCCTTTTAAATTTCGTAAAGTAGGAGAGAAAGACGCGCATTATGCATTGATTGGAATGGCTTTTGTCAGTGATAATTATCCATTATACTATGATGCCATCAATGAGAAAGGTCTAGGTATGGCTGGACTCAATTTTCCAAAGAATGCCGATTATAAAGAAGAAGTGAGTGATAAAGATAATGTTGCTCCATTTGAATTTATTCCTTGGGTTTTATCACAATGTGCAACGATTGATGAGGCTAAAGAATTATTATCAAAAATTAATATTGCGAAAATAGATTTTAGTGATAGTCTACCAGCATCCCCTCTACATTGGATTATTGCTGATAAGGATAGTTCAATTACAGTTGAAAGTGTTAAAGATGGTTTAAAGGTATATGATAATCCTGTTGGTGTTTTAACTAATAATCCTACCTTTGATATTCATATGTTTAATTTAAACAATTACATGCACTTATCAATTGAACAACCAAATAATAATTTTTCAAGTAAATTAAACTTCGATACTTACAGTCGTGGTATGGGTGCTTTAGGACTTCCAGGAGATTTATCTTCCGCATCACGTTTTGTTAAAGCAACTTTTACTAAGATGAATTCATTATCAGGTGAAAGTGAATCAGAAAGTATCAGTCAATTTTTCCACATTTTAGGTTCCGTTGACCAACAAAGAGGTTGTGTTCACATGGGTGAAGATAAATATGAAATAACGATATATAGTTCTTGTTGTAATCAAGATAAAGGAATATATTACTATACAACATATGAAAATAGTCAAATAACCGCAGTCGACATGTATAAAGAGAACTTAGATGGTAGTGATTTAATTAGTTATAATTTGATTAAAGGACAACAAATATATAATCAAAATTAAGGAGAAAAACTATGGAAAAGAAGAAAAAAGAAATAGTTAGAATGTTATTAAATCAAAACTTAGATGAAAAAGATGAAGAAGAGATAATTGATCTATTATTAAATAATCCTATAACAGTAGATGTCGATAAAGAAAATGATGCTAAAATGACTTTTGGTGATAAAGTTGCCGATAAGTTATCCGCTGTTGCTGGTAGTTGGACGTTCATAATTGGTTTTACTTGTTTTCTCTTATTTTGGATAATTTTAAATGGTGTTATTCTTGCTGAAAATGCTATTGATCCATATCCTTTCATTCTTTTAAATTTGCTTCTTTCTTGTTTAGCGGCTCTTCAAGCACCTGTTATTATGATGAGTCAAAATAGAGAGGCTAAAAAGGATACTATTCGAAATAAGAATGATTATCATACGGATTTAAAGAGTGAATTAATTCTTGAACAATTATATGATCGTCTTGAAAAAGTAATTCAAAATCAAGGAAGAATACTAGCTGAATTAAAAAAAATTGATGATGACAAAAATAAATAGAAAAAAGACAAATTTAATATGAATTTGTCTTTTAAAAACTATTGACTTAGAGTTAACTTCAATTATTATAATTATAATGAAAGGAGAAGTTTCATGAATAAGAAATTAGTAGGAATTATTATCGTATTGTTATTAATAGTGGTGGTTGGTGTTGTTACTTTATTTATTATGAATGATCATAAAGAAAAGGATAATTCTAACGATAGTAGTAATACGCAAGAAGAGAAGGAAGAGAGTGATACTCCAACAAATAAAAAGATATTGGTTGTCTATTTTTCGGCAACTAATAATACTGAAAGAGTAGCGAAAGTAATATCTCAAAATTTAAATGCTGATCTTTTTGAGGTTGAACCAGTTTTAGAGTATACTTCAGATGATTTGAGTTATAGTGATGATAATTCAAGAGTTTATAAAGAATATCGTGATGAGAGTTTACGAAATGTTGAACTAAAGACAACGACAGTTCCTAATTGGGAAGAATATGATACTGTTTTAATTGGTTATCCAATTTGGTGGGGAATTGCGGCTTGGCCTATTAACAACTTTGTTAAGAATAATGACTTCACAGGAAAAACAGTATATCCATTCTGTACTTCGGCATCTTCCGGTTTAGGAGAAAGTGCTGAACTTCTTTCACAACTTACAACGACAGGTTCTTGGCAAGAAGGAATGCGTTTTCAAGTAGTGCTAGTGAAGAAGAAATAAAGAATTGGACTAATAATATAAATAGGTAGACTACAAAAGTAGTCTTTTTCTATGCACTAATTTTGAAATATGATATAATACTTGTGGTTTTATCAAGGAGTAGATAAAAATGGAAAAATATAAAGAGATTGAGAGAAGTATAATTAAGAAATTCCGTAAAGAAATATGGGGTAAATTTGTTAAAGCAGTTCAAGAATATAAACTTATTGAAGATGGTGATAATATCATGGTTTGTATTAGTGGCGGAAAAGATTCTTTTTTGCTTGCTAAATGTGTTCAAGAACTAGAACGTCATGGCAAAATAAAATTTAATGTGCATTACGTTGTCATGGATCCAGGATATAACGAAAAAAATCATCAAGCAATAGTTGAAAATGCCCAAATTCTAAATATTCCTATCGAGATTTTTAATAGTAATATTTTTGAAGCTGTTTCTAACGTTGAAGTGAAGATGG
>CANQWJ010000047.1 GCA_947627525.1 uncultured Bacilli bacterium | reverse complement strand
GAGTATTGCGTAAACCGGTCCAAGAGATGGTTCACGCAATACTCCTATGGCCTTTTTATTAATTAATTTCATCGCATCTAATAAACCAATACTAATCGTTGTTTTTCCTTCTCCATAAGGTGTTGGATTAATAGCGGTCACTAAAATTAACTTTCCCTTATTATCTTTTTCTATTTTGTCATATTTAATCTTTGCTTTATACTTTCCATAAACTTCAACTAAATCATCATCTATTTCTAGTTCATGACAAATATCCATAATTTCTTTCTTATGACAATTTCTTGCTATTTCAATATCACTCAACATAATATCACCCATTAAAATTATACACAAAAAAACAAATAAAACCAATTAATAAATAACAATTTCAAAATAATATCATTAATGATATAATGTATATAATAGGCGAGGTGTTAATTATGGCCAATAATAACGCAGTTGTTTTAAGTGCTGCCAATCTGGATATAATTGAAAATAATTTAGGTCAACTAGCTAAAAATATTGATGATGTATCCGTCAATGTTGATGCCGTTGATAATAAAGTTAATAAAGTAACTGATAGTGTTAAAAGTATTGAAGATGAAATTAAAAACTTTATGGTTGAAATTCGTGGAAGTACAATTGTCGCTAATGCTAAACAATCAATAACGATGTCCCAAGATGAACTAAATAAACAATATGGTCATTACGATAATGTTCGTCGCAAAATAAATGGTCTTTTTCAAGCTACTGATATCAATGCCGTTCGTAAATCAACGATTGAAAACATTAGTGAACAAGTCATGATTGATACTCCTAACTATTGGTTAGCACCCGCTCTTGTAAGCATTTGCGCCTGGTTAACTAATGATAAAGATTTAGCTAATCGCGCTTTAAAAGAAGCAATGAATCGAAATGATGAAAAAACAAGTCTTCTTTTTTGTCTCATTCACTTACGTGCCAATCGTTATGATACGGCTTTAAAATGGTTGAGAAGATATCTCGATATGCAAGATCCTGCTAAAATGGAAAGTAAAATTGTCACCGTTATCGATGCCATTACCAATGGTAGTTTTGGACCAGATGCCCAAAAGATGTGCCTCGATAAAATTGATGAATGGCTCAAAGAATTATCTTCACAACCTGGATATCGTGAAATCCAAATCGAAAGATGGTCAACCTATATAAATAGTTTAGTTACACAAGAAGATAATGCTGATTTCACTTTTTTAAAGAACTATTCTGATAATTATGAACAAGTAAATAAATTGTTATCTGTCTGTCACTCAGAAAAAAATATTTTACAACAACTACAAGATATTATTCTTGAAGAACAAGTTAACAATATTTCACCAACTAGCCAACTAGATAAACTAATCAATATGCTCGTTTTCAATTATGAAGATGAAGAATTAGATTTAAAAAGAGATATTGCTAAAAATCGTTTAATAATTGAAGAAAATGGTAATGTACAAAAAGCTAATGAACGTTTTAAAGAAACAAGTTTTGCTCTTGAAAAAGCCACTGACTTCTACTCCCAATTAACTAATATTGCCATTGAATATAAAATGACTAAACCAACTATAAATACTCGTAAAATGGCTCTTGCTCTTTCTAAAGATTGGATAATTGAAGCATACAACAATATTAGTAAAAGTTTTGAAACTAATAATTTAAATATCAATATCAAAATTGATAATTGGCATGGAACAACCACTGATGGTCAAAATGAAAAAGAATTAGTTAATGATTTAATGCACCATATCGATAATGAAATGCATCAAGAAATATATGGTAAAAAATTATTTGATATAAAAATGTTAGTAGCTACTATTATTGGTATTATAAGTATTCCTTTATTAATAAAACAGCCTCTTATAATGGTACTAGTTTTAATTGGTATCTTAATCTTTGATGGTTATAATTTCTACATCAATTATAGTAATCGCTTAAATAAGCAAAAAGAATGTGAAAACATTAAAAATAATGCTAGATATATTCTTCTCAATACCATTGCGGAAGTTGTTGATTTCTATTTTGTTTCTAAAGATAGTTTGGAAACACATAATCAAATAAATACTTTATTAAACTCTCTTGATTATCACAACTATATTAAAGGAAATGATAATGTTAGAAATATAAACGTTGGAGGTAGATAATCATGAATAATAATGAAAATGTCGATATTTTTGATGATAAATCTAAAAATCTTTTTGAACAAAGAGATGATGAAAAGAAAAAAGAAGACAATAGTGATAACTTAGATGATGAATTTATAAAGAGTCTACCAGAGTGGGATTTACCTCCCTTATATGAACGTGTAAGGAGAGTGAATCGTCAATGACTTATTATGAATGGATTAATTATTTTGATAATTTAAAAAATAAACCTATTTCTGATGATATAATTAATTTTATTAATAATAGTAATATAACTTATCAAGGAAATATAAGAGTTCGTTATTTAAATCATATTGTGGCTTTAATAAATTTTCGTTTAAATGATGCTCTTGATAAATTTATTATAAAGAATAAAGCTTTAAATCAAGATAAAGATACTATTGCTGTTGAATTAAGTGATTTAAAGAAAGAAATTGAAATTGCTAAAAAACTAGCATCTATTCGTCATTTTGAAGAAAATACGAAGAATGAATTATTAAAAAATATTAAGTTATTTGGTGAAGAGATGAACAGTACTATAAAAACAATTTTTAATAATTGTAAGAATAATGAAGTCTTAATTTTAATAAATAATTTTGATTTTAATTAATAAAAAGGAAAAAAGGAGGATTTATGAATTATAGTAATAGTAAAGATCTATTAAAACAATATCTTTTGGCTAGTATTCCATTGATTGCTATCAATACTATTGAAAAGACAAGAGCTCTTGAACTTTTGACAGAAATTGCTAAAGAGACAAATATGGGGATGAAAGTTCATTCTATGTCAAAAGGATTTACTGATTTGATTTCGGGTGAAGTTTATAGTAATGAAAAGCTAATGATGGGAGCTTTGGATTTTATCGTTGGTGAACTTAAAACGAATGAAAATCAAATTTATGTTTTAAGTGATGTGTCCGAATTGAATGAGGAAACTTTTACAGCCCGTTACTTAGTTGATATAACAAATTTAGCGGAACAAAAATCTTCATCAATCATCATCATTACCGCTGAACCTGTTTGGGTCCAATTACAACGTCAGGGAATGGCCATTGATTTGAGTCTACCTGATGAAGAAGAATTATTGGATATAATTATTGAAACCATTCGTCCTTATCAAAATCAAATTCAATTAGAATGGGATTTAGATGATGCCAAAGAAGCCGCTAATATTCTTTTAGGAATTAGTAAAATTGAAGTTAAAAATGTCATTTCGTCATTAATTGCTAAAGGGGGACTTCTAAAAGAAGATTTAGTCGATTTAAAGTTTGCTAAAGACAGTCTCTTTTCAAATATAAATGGACTCGAAAAGATACCTGTTGAAGATGATATTGCTTATGGAGGATTAGATGGACTAAAGAATTGGCTCGACGAAAAAGAAAAATTATTGACACCAACTAAACGTGAAGAGATGAAGAAAAGAGGCATTAAACCACCAAGAGGAATTCTTTTAATGGGAGTTCCTGGATGTGGAAAGAGTTTATCAGCTAAAGCTATAGCTAATCGTTGGAAAAGACCTTTATATCGTTTAGACTTCGCAACAATTCAAGGACGTTACGTTGGTCAAAGTGAACAACAACTAAAAGAAGCTTTTGAAACAGCGGAACATGTATCACCTTGTATTTTATGGATTGATGAAATTGAAAAAGGTTTATCTGGTGGCGGAAGTGATTCAACTGGTGTTACGACGAGATTAATAGGTCAATTCTTATTTTGGTTACAAGAATGTCAAAAAGAAGTATTCGTCGTTGCAACCGCTAACAATGTTAAAGAACTACCACCTGAATTATTGCGTAAAGGTCGTTTTGATGAAATGTTCTTTGTCGATTTACCAAATGAGAAGGAAAGAAAAGAAATTATTAATCTATATTTAAATAAATATCTAGATGTAAAAGTTGAAGATAAGTTTGTTAATGAGCTAGTATTAACTACTAAAAATTATACTGGTTCTGATATTGAATCAATTATTCGTGATATAGCATATCGTAATATTGCGGGCATCATAGAAGTATCTGAAAAAACAATATTGAATGCTTTCCAAAAAAGTGTATCAATGTATCAAACTAATAAAGAAAAGATTGAAAGTATTAGAGAATGGGCAAAAGATAGAACAATTAATGCTTCATTTGTTGAAGAAGTAAAAAAGGAAACGGATACAACGACCAATAATGAACAAGGTATAAATACTAGTGAAAATGCTAATGTTGAAATAATATAAAAAGATGTCTTTCTAAATAATTGAAGACACCTTTTTCTTATGCGTTTATACGCTATTTAAAACTCTTTTCAAGAAACTAACTTTTTTATAACTATTAGCTCTTTGATATTTTTTAACCATTCTATTATAAGCATAATACTTTCTTCCTTCATATAACGTTGGAACAAGTAATGATGCTATTAAGATGAACCCTACTTTTTTCATTCAACCTTTTTCCCTTTCTTCTAAAAATTATTCCCCTTTTCTTGCTTTAATTGTTACAAATACAATACCAGCAACAATAACGACAAATGATATCACTATGATGACGTCTCTTGCAGTTGTGTCTTTTTGACCAGCTTTTTCATATTCTTCAAGAGCTAAGTATCTATCAGCTGGATCTTTAGCATATTCTTCTTCAATCCAACTTATAAGTTGATCAGCATCACTTGAAGCAAAACCATTAACTGTATGTTTACCAATCAAGATATAAGGAACACCAAATTGATCATCATCTGGATCATCACCCATAAATTTGGCAACTTTTTCCATTAAATCAGCGTTGTTAGCATCATTCCAAACTTCATAAGTCTCAAGTTTAAAATGACTACCATATTCTTTTTGAACTTCTTCAGAGTTGAACCACTCCAATGCCTCTTCACAATGTGGACAAGTTTCTCCCCTAAACATATATACTGTAACAGCTTCTTTTGCTGTCGCAGTTTCCTCTGTAGTTTCTTCTTCTTTGTCCTCTTCTCCTTCAGCATAAGCTAAAGCAGGTAACATTACTCCCACCATTAGTATCAATATCAACAAACTATTTAAAAATTTTTTCATCTTATATTACCTCCTATTTCAGTATAGCACAAAAGAAAGAAGTAAAACAAGAAATTAACTCAAATAGTGGCTATATTTTAGCACAGGAAAATGAAAAAAGCAAACAAAACAAAAAAACAACAACAGAAGTTGTTATTTTTGTGGTATTAAAAGTTCTTGACCTACTAATAAAAGATTACTATTAAGATTGTTTAAAGTGCGGATATCATCAACGGCAACGTTGAAATTATTTGCTATATTATAAAGAGTATCACCACGACGAACAGTATATACAAAATTTGATGAAGTAACAGTATCAATTGGTATTTGTAGTTTTTGACCAACACTTAATAAGTTAGATGTTAGATTATTAAAGTTTTTAATTTCATCGACTGTTACGCCATAGCGGTTAGCGATACCATATAAAGTATCACCAGGAACAACAGTGTATACTTCGTAATTAGTTTCAGTTATGGTGTTATCAGTTGGAATTAAAAGTTCTTGACCAATGCTAAGAGTGTTAGAAACTAAGTTGTTTAACTTTTTAATTTCATCAACGGTTACACCGTAACTATTAGCGATACTATATAGGGTATCCCCTCTTTTTACAATGTACGTCGTATTAAGGGTATTGCCATTTGGTATTAGTAAGACTTGTCCTGGGGTCAAAACCGTACTTGAAAGATTATTAAGATTAATGATATCAACGACATCAACATTGAACTTACGAGCAATGCTATAAAGATTATCACCTAACACAACGACGTATTGCGTACCATCATTACTTGTAGGTGGCGTTACAGGATTATTATTATTTTCATTATCCTCAGTAATAGTTGGTATTCTTAATACTTGGCCTATGCGAAGATTATTAGAAGTTAAATTGTTAAAAGTTTTTAATTCCTCAACTGTTATACCATAGCTATTAGCAATACCATATAAAGTGTCACCAGCTTTAACTGTATAAGTATTTCCTTCTCCTACTGTTCCATCAGGACTGATATATTGAACACCAATGTAATTACTAACAGCACGAACAACAGCCTCAGCATAATCAGTTAGATTATTTTCAAGTTTAGCTATGTCTCTTGGATTATCAATAAAACCATATTCAATTAATAAGGCTGTCGTATTAGGTGTTTCACGCATAATGTAGTAATAATCTTTAGATGGATCTTCCGGTAAAACTCTTTGGTATACCTTACGCATAATTTGTCCTTCTTCACCAATAGCTTCAAGAATAGATTTAGGCAATTCTTCGGATGTGCGTAAAGGATATACGACCTCGGCCCCTTCGCCACCTGGGGATAGACAATGTGTAGTCTTTAATTTTATCATTATTTTTTAATACGACATTTTTTTCAATATATTTATAATATAATTATTATGCAAGCAAATAATATTTTAGTTTGACTGTTAACCTAAAATATTTAAAAACAGTCTTTAGCTTGCATTTTTTTTGCTTAAAAATTGATAAAGGGTATTAAATGAGCTATTTCTTTCAATTGCCTTCAAAATATCATATTCTTCAAGAATATTTGCTATAAATTCATTTGTATATAATGTGTTAGGCTTTATACTATTAAACTTTTCTTTAGTTATTGATTCAGTATTATTAAAAGCTTTTATTTTATACATTTTTATTAATTTATCACTTATACCAGCAATAATCCATGATTCTATTTCATAAATTGAAATAAAAACTTTATCACTATCTAAAAATGGATATTCTTCTAATATTTTATTCTTTTTTTCTATATTTCCATCTTGATCACCAATAAATAAATATTCTGAATTATTCATTTTCTTAATAGTTTGAATATATTGCTTTATTTTTAACTTTTTCTTATTAGAATATTTAACAATGTTGTAAGAACCAAATATAGACTTAATCATATTGCCAAGAACTTTAGAAATAAAAATTTCATCTGTATCACCTTCAACAAATATATATATCATTTTAAAATACCATCTACAAATAAATCTTCTATACCTAAGTCATTTTCTAGAAATGTAATAATTTTTTCATCATTAATAGGCTTTGAAATATTTGAAATTCCTTTATCATTTCTTGAAACTAAAATTATATCATTTAAATTAGCTTCTTTTATTATATATGGATTATGAGTTGTTACAAAAATTTGTTTTTGAGATGAAACATCCTCTAATAACGAAACAAGTTTCCCAAGTAATTTAGGATGTACATTTCTTTCTGGTTCTTCTAATATTATTATTTCACTATCATCTTGAAAATATAATGCAACTATTACTGCCAATATATTTACAGTACCATCAGACAACATATATGATGGAAACTCTTTATTGTTATATGTTTCTTTTAGCTTAAAAAAAACTGATTTATTAACATTATTTTCTATATTAATATCATCTACAAATGGTAAAATAGTTCTTAATAACTTATTTAGTTTATTTTTGCTAGATTTATTTTTTAATAATTGCTGTATAATATTTACAAGATTTGAACCATTTTCTTCTAGTTCGTTTCTTGCAACAATAGAAGAAGGAGATTTTAACAAATTAACATCAAAATTATATATTTTTATTTTACTATGTCTCAAATAAAGTATTTCAAAAGTAGAGAAGAAACTACTTATTAAAGTATCTTCATTTTTTGCGTGCCTAATGAAAAAGCTTATCCCCATCATATCATAATCATCACTAATTTTTCTTTTTCCCATATTATTGACAATTTTACCATTAGAATCTTTATTTATATTTAATTTAAAATTACCTACTTTTTTTAAATCATCATTTTGTTTTAAGAATTTTTCAAAATTAATTGCAATAGACTCACTAGCAATTTTATAACCTTCACCTTTTTCATTTGGTTTAATTTTTAATGTATAGTCAAGAGTTTTTGGTAAATGCATTTCTTTTTCAACTGGTAAATACTTTCTCATTCTATTTTCTTTTTCTTCAAATTCAAGTTTTACATAAAATTTTAAATAAGAGGTTTTCTTACTATTAATATTATATAAATATTTTATGCCACCTTGTAACAATATTGCATCTTCAATACCATACTCAATAATATCACTTAAAAATTTTAATATACTTACAAAATTAGATTTACCTGCAGCATTTCCTCCAATAATATAATTAAGATTATCAAAATCTATTTCAAACTTTTTATAACTTTTAAAATTTTCAACACTAATTTTTCTTATTTTCATACAATCACTCCAATTTCATATAAGTAATTTATCTTTTGCTATGTATTCTTTGCTCTAGATTAGAGCAAAGTTAATTAAATATTATTTAATATACTAAATTTGTAAATTATTTCAATATTTTTATCTTTGTCTATAACTATTTTATCAATGATAGTTTGCATTAGTTCTCT